>NZ_LR215035.1:600000-900000 GCF_900660655.1 Mycoplasmopsis anatis
TAGAAAAATTAGACATTAGCTCTTTACTTATTAATGGTTCAACTTCACTTAATAAAAATAGAATTAACGATTTTATTATAAAAATTCTAAAGAATCAAAATCTTAAAAACTTATTAAATACATTAGTTGAAGAAGTAATAAATAATAACTTAGAATATGCCAAACTAAATACTTGATGAGAACTAATTAACAAGATATTGAATAGTTCAAAATCAAATGACATCAAGAATTTCATCAAAAACTGATTGATTGAGACTGTAAATAACAATGATATTGATTTTGAACTCGGATTAGGCGAATTGCTAGTTGAAATGCTTAGAAAAAGTGGATTTAATTTAAATCAAGGAGATAAGAATCTTTTTGGAAGAGTTGTTAAGAACTCACTTAAGGCTATATCTTCAACAAATGAATTTGATCAAATAATTAATAAAATTTATGATAATATCAAAAACTTAAGACCAAGTTCTACTAATCCAATAACATCAGAAAAAATAAGTGATGCAATTATCAAGGGAGTTTTAAGTATTATTTCGAGTGATGATGGATCTGCAATACAAGTTGTCAAGATTCTTGATAAATCTGAATTCATCGGTAAAATAATTTCACAAATTGGATCAGCCGATTTTGTAAAATTCATTGACAGATTATTCGAATCTAGCGACTTAAGAAAAAATACTGGTATTTATGCAATATTAAAACCATTATTGAGCAAAAACAACAACTCTCCAAGTTCAGCAAAGGTTGAAATTGGTACATTAAATGTTCTCTCTATTCCAGATAAAGCTAAAGTATTCTTAGCACAATTCTTCAAACCTTTTTACGAAGAATTATTCAAGAAAGCAATTAACAATAATTTACCATCATTCAAACAAGATACTATGGAATACAGAAACCTATTTAGAATTACTGAAATTGTCTTATGGTTTTTATGAAACAACAATCCAAGTGGTGTAAGTTATTGAAATACAAACTTACTAAGATCAACAACAATTGAAGGAATCGTAAACTTAGCTCATCAAAAAGCGATGTGAGATGACCTATATATACCAATTTATAAATATCCAATTGATATATTAAGAAATGAAACAACTTATAGAAAAATTGGATTCATCAATGGTAAATTTAATACAGAATTTGTTTTTGGAAGTCGTTCTAATTGAACAAAAAATTGAAATTATGATTCTGATCAACTTCTTGCATATATATACTATATTAATCAAGGAAACGATAGACACAACACAAGTAAAACTAAGGAACAAGTCCTTTGAGAAGCTCTTGAAAAAGGATACCTTGGTACTAAGAAATAGAGATCTCGATTTGAGATCTTTTTTATATGGAAATTTAGACCACAAAATTTATAAAAACAATCATTAAAAAATTGTAAATCTATATAATATAAAAGAGTAATTTTACTCCTTGGTTTTTAATAACCCTGAATGTCCAAAAGGAGGCTTAATATGGCTAAATATGAAATCATGATGATCGTTGATCCTAAAGCTGATGTTAACGTTGCTTTCGATTTACTTAAAGAAGTATTCGGAAACGGTGTTAAAAAAGCTGAAAAATTAGCTATTAACGAATTATCATACTCAATTAACAAATCAAAACATGCTCAATATGTAAATGCAGAAGTTGAATCACAACCTGAATTAATTTCTGAATTTGTGCGTAAATCAAACATTGTAAAAGCAGTATGAAGACAATTAGTAATTAATCTTGATACTGAAAGTGGTTTAAAACCTACAAACACTAAGAAAAATTCTAAAAAAACAGTACGTAAATCAACACCTAAAAAAGTTGCAGCTAAAACTGAAGAATAATTTATAGTTGATTTTAATATAAGGGGTTAATATGAATAAAGTACTTTTGATTGGTAGAGTTTCTTCCGATGTAAGAGTTTTCCAAACTCAAAGCGGTGTTAGATATGCTAGAGTTAGACTAGCAATTAATCGTCGTGGTACAACTGATATTACAGATTTTATTCCATTGGTTGCTTGAAGAAGCAATGCGGATTTTATGGCTTCAAATGTTTATAAAGGAACTTTGATTGCAGTGGAAGGTTCAATTTACATGAGCTCTTATCAAAAAGATGGTATTAATGTAAGTTCATTTGAAGTAAATATTGATAACATCAATATCCTGGAACCTAAATCTGTTGTTCAGTCAAGAATGAATAGTACAAACTCAAATTCTAATGGTAGATTTGTAACTGAAATACCTTCAAGGGATTTTGGTGAACGTATGCAAAATGTTCCAAATCAACAAGTCCGTAGATTTGATAATAATTCTAACCAATCACTATACAACAACACATCAAATCATAGTTTTGCTGGTTTTACAGTTGATGAAACATTTTCTGATTCATCTGCACAAAGTGGGATGAATAATCAAAAAATTACCTTCACACCTACTGAAAAACTAAACGAATTAAACCTATCAAATAACCAATCTTCTAACAACAAAGATTTCTTAAGTAATCTTGATGAAGATGATGATGAATATAACTTTGACAGTTCTTTATTCACTAATGATGAATCAACTACGAAAAATAATGGTAATTTATTCGAGTTGGATAGCGATAGCGAATTTGAAGATGATATTTTTAACCCTAATCATAATTTAGATTTCGATAAATAGAAACAAATAGGAGAAAAAATGAACTTTAAGAAAAATAAAAAAGGTTTTGGTTCAAGAAGAAAAGTTTGTGAATTTTGTGAACAAAACATGAACTATGTTGATTACAAAAATTTAGAATTACTTAAAAAATACATAAGTGGTACAGGTCAAATTAAATCATTATCAATGTCTGGAACATGTGCAAAGCACCAAAGAAGTGTTTCAAACGCAATCAAAAGAGCTAGATTTGTTGCATTATTACCATACACAATCGTTCGTGTTCGTGTACAAAAATAATGTTACTCAATTAACTAGGAATTATTCCTAGTTTTTATTTTGCAAAATAAAAAGCCAAACGGCTTAATTTCTTGAACCAAAAAGTCTTAATAAATATCAAATCATATAAACAATATTGATAAATACTTTCACTGCATCACTAATTGCATCTTTAAGCATATCTTTAGTAGAATTAAATTCAAACATTGTGTTTTTCTTACTGATAATATAGAATGAGAAGAAAATGTTAATTCCTGATATAGCTAATCCGACAAGTGAATAAATCATCTCAAGTGTACTGTTAAACACAAATAAACTTACTATAAATAAAACTAGAAATCCAAAAAGTAATATTATCGATAATATACTCATCACCTTAACTTTAATTAATTCAAAATATCCCACAATTCCGCATGCAATAGTTAAAATAACTGAAACTAAGAATATTAGTGCGATTAATCAAAGTCTTTCAGTAGAAATACCATTAGCAACCATTGATATAAAGGTTATAAAAGCCATATAAATAATTGTAAAAATATAACCTATAACTAGAACTGGAAATGGTAATTTTTTATATAAATAACTAAATAAAATCAGTCATACAAAAAATACTATTGTTGAAATTAGATAAGTAATAAAAAATGTAGATGAGCTAAAATTATTTAATATAAAGTAAGTAACTTGTTTTGAAAAAATTCCCAAAGATAAAACTAACGTTCCGAATATAAATAATCCTATTCCTACAAAAATTAATGTAAGTGACAGATAAGAGTTTTTGGTTTTTTTCTTTGTAATTCCATAACTTAATTCATTCATATAAAAATTATATATTAAATAAATAATATTAAAAATAAAGATAATTAATTTAATATAATAAATCTATGCAACAAAACAGTTATACAGAAAAAGATATAAAAAAATTAAATGGTCTTGAAGCAGTTAGAAAAAGACCAGGAATGTACATTGGTGGAACTGATGTAAATGGTTTACACCACTTAGTTTGAGAAATAGTAGATAACTCCATTGATGAAGCTCTTGCTGGATATGCTAATAAAATTATAGTAACTATAAATAAAGATAGTTCAGTTTCTATCGAAGATAACGGTCGTGGAATACCGGTAGGTAAAACTGAAGATGGTCGTACCGCGGTTGAATTAGTTTTTACTGAGTTACACGCTGGTGGTAAATTTAGTGAAGGTGCATATAAAAGTAGTGGTGGACTTCACGGAGTAGGTTCAAGTGTTGTTAACGCACTTTCATCAAAACTTGATGTAACTGTTTTTAGAGATGGACAAATTTGATATACCGAATTTGAGCAAGATAAAATCATTAAGAGAACCAGTTCTATTGGTAAAACAAATAAAAACGGAACAATAGTGCACTTCATGCCTGATTATTCATTCTTTAAAAAAGCTAAATTAAATACAGATATTATTAGCGAAAGACTAAAAGAAAGTTCATTTTTGATTTCTAGTTTAGAAATAATTTTGAATGATGAAATCAACCAAACAAGTGAAACATTTAAATACGATAATGGTATTAAAGAATTCGTTAACTTTGTTAATGATTCAAAAACCCCAATAATCGAACCATTTTCATTTAAAGATGAAAAAAATGGCGTGGAAGTTGAATTTGGTTTTCAATACACTGACACATACAATGAATTAATTCTAAGCTTTGTCAACAACGTAAAAACTCGTGATGGCGGTACTCATGAAACGGGATTTAAAAGTGCTTTAACAAAAGTTTTTAACTCTTTTGCTGAAGAAGAAAAAGTCATTAAAGGTAAAAATACACTTGAGGGTAGCGATATCCGCGAAGGTCTTACTGCAATCATTTCGCTTAAAGTACCTGAAAACATTTTAGAGTTTGTTGGTCAAACTAAAGATAAATTAGGCACACCTGAAGCTAAGGCTATTGTTGAAGATATAGTAACTAAATTCATGAAACAATGAATTACTGAAAATAAACAAATTGCTAGAAAAGTTTTAGAAAAAATCAAACGTGCTTATGAGATAAGAAATGATGAACGTAAAAGAAAAAATGAATTAAGACAAACTAAAAATATTCTTAAGACCAAACAAATTCTCTCTGATAAGTTAACTCCTGCACAGTCAAAAAAGTTGAAGAAAAAGAATTATTCCTAGTTGAGGGTGACTCAGCTGGAGGTACTGCCAAAACAGGAAGAGATAGAAGATATCAAGCAATTTTGCCTCTAAGAGGTAAGGTGCTAAATACTGAAAAATCTAAACTACTTGAAATATTAAAAAACGTTGAGATTAACACAATTATTAATACTATAGGTGCAGGATATGGTAAAGATTTTGATGTTTCTAAAGCTCAATATGGAAAAATTATTATCATGACTGACGCCGATACCGATGGCGCACACATTCAAATCTTACTTTTAACATTCCTTTATAGATACATGCGTCCATTAATTGAAGATGGAAGGGTATTCATAGCTCGTCCGCCTCTTTATAAAATTACTTCAAAATCAAAAAATAAAAATGAAGTAATTTATGCTTGAGATGACGATGAACTTAAGGAAATACTAGAAAAAATAAATAGCTATGAAATTCAACGTTATAAAGGTCTTGGTGAAATGAATGCTGATCAAATTTGAGATACTACAATGAATCCCAAAACAAGAACAATAATCAAAGTTGATATCAAAGACGCTTCGCTTGCTGAAAGACGTGTTACAATGCTTATGGGTGATAATGTCCAAGCTAGAAGAGAGTGGATTGATAAAAATGTAGATTTTTCTACTGATGATGATTTTGCATTAAATATAGATAATTAAAATAAAAGTTGGAAACATAAATCCAACTTTTATTGTCTTAAATATTTGATAATCCAGACATGTCAACATCTTTTTTAGATTCTTTACTTGCTTCAAATAATGCCATTGAATGTAATTTCATCTTTTGGGCTTTAATAAGAATTGGAAATGTAAAAATTTCTGTATTAAACTCACTAACTCTTTTATTATATAATCTTCTACTTGCTGCGATTTCTGATTCGATGTACTCACTTGAAGACATTAATTCAGAAACTACTTTAGAAGCTTTTAATTCTGGATATGCTTCAACAGAAATATTAATATCTCTTGAGATGCTTTCCATTAAATTATTCATTTCTTGAGTTGTTTTAGAATCTTCTGACATTCCTTCACTTTTTAAACTTCTTAATTTTGCAACATTTGTAAAAGTGTCTTTTTCAAATTTTAAATATGCCTTTGTTTCTTCAAATAGTTTTACTAATGTATCTTTTCTTTTTTGTAAATTAACATCAATCAATGATGCAGAATCATTCACTTCTAGTTGAAGTCTATTAAGTTTATTTGGTCATGATGAAATTCATTTATATGGTCAGTAAAATAATCCAAAAATTAATATGCAACTAATGAAAATCATTAAAGCAAAAAGGACTTTTTGAGAAGTTGTAGCTTTTGGTGAAATGATTTGATTTTGTACGTTGATTTCAGTGTGTTCAGTTTGTTCTATTCTTGTATCTATTAACATAAATTCTCCTATTTTTGAATTATAAACAATTCTTTCGATAGTTTAATTAATTCATTTATTATATTTTTCCTATTCATTCATTCTTGTTGATTAACACAAATTGATATGCCAGCCTGATTACAATGGATTGCAAAATCATCAGGTAATATTTTGCACATTTGCTTAATTATAGATAAAATTTTGTTTTCCTTATCATTTAATTTATTGTTAAAAATGTTTTTGCCAAATCATAATCTCATCAATGATCAAATTTCATCATCATCTGAGTATTTTATCCCATTATAACTATCTGCTTCGATTTTTGCTATCGCTTCATTGAAATACTTAATTTCTTGCTGAGTTAAAGAAATAGAAAACTCATGAAGAAATATCCTACTAGTGTTTCTAATAAAGAAAACAGTTTTTGGTTCACGCATTTCGTAAAATCTTCTATATTTAACTGGAATAACTTGTGGTCCAACATGTCTTCCTACTACTACAACATTATCAATAAGATCCTTATGATAAAACGAATTATAATTCAGACTATAAATTACACATTCTCCAGCTTCATCATACATTTTGCCATTTTCAAATGTTAATCAAGTATTTAGTGATGGATTATTTTTTCTAAAAGTAAAATATTTATCGTTATTCAGTACTGTTAATAAGTGCGTATTATCAAACTTTAAAACTTCATTATTATCTAACTCATATGTTGTTGAAGTGCTGTAATTACCACTATAATCATATAATTCTCTACTAATTGCTGGTGGTATTAGCAATGTTGTTAAATCTTGCAGCACATTTTTTATGTAAAATGATACGCTTTTTTCAACTAATTCAATTTTATTATCCAAACTTTCTTCAAAGCTAAACGAATCAAGTTCTTCATTTTTTAATAATGAAGAGTAATTAACTTCATGGCTTTTTACAATTCAGAAGTTACCACTCTTTGAGAAAATTGGCTTAGTATTATTCAAATATTTATACCAATTAACATAATCCTCTTGTGCTTTTATTGTAAAAAACTGCAATAAATTTACTTCAGATTCTTTTTCATTGCTTTTTAAGTTAGGCTTTATAAGTTTATTAAACTCTTTATTTTCAAATTTATAATTATTTATAATACCTGAATTATCAAAACTTAGTTGTGGGGAAAAATTCGTTTTAAGTATCATGTAATCTTTATTGTCAATAAACGGTGTATTTTCTCTATGATATGCAGTTAAAGTTTCAAAACTTGTTACTCTTTTCCCATTTACTACTTTAGTATAAGGAAAGCTTTCTGAATTAGAAGTTGTCACAATCTTGAAATATAAATCACTAAGTGAGACCTTATATATAGGTGTATTTTTATATCTAATTTTCAATAATGAATTTACTCCAACAACTTGTTCTGGAAGAGTATTTTTTTCAGTATTCGCGAATAATTCATTCAATAAATTATAATCAAAACTATATTCAATTTTAAAACCTAGATTTTTCATAACATACTCTGCAATTGTTTTTTTATCAACATTAGAAAAATATCCGGTTTTTAATCATATAATTCTACTTTTTTGATTATTAATTATTTTTGTATTTTCAAGTTTGAAAGCATTAAAGTCAGAAATTATTTTTTTGTTTTCTTTATAAAACTTAAGGAAAAATAAACCAAAAATAAGAATAAATGAAATAAAAATTAAAAAATTGATAAATTTTCTTCAAATTATTTTATCTTTCTTCTTTCTTTGTTTGATATCCCGCGATATTTGAATGCATGATTCAGTCAAATTAGTAACTTCATTTCTATACTCGGTATTTTCGCTATCATGCTGCTTAAAATAAATTTTAAGTATTTCATTGATCAATGATAAATTTTTTTCATATATGTTTTTTATAGGTTCTAAAGTATTATCTTTATAATTAAGATTGTCTTTTAGGGTGCTCATTATTTTCTCCTATAATAATCATACAATAATTATACTCTAATACATAAATCTATTTCTTACTAAACAGAAATCAGGAATTATTTTTTAGGGTAATCGAACCATTAAAATAATTTCTATAATTTTTTGAGATTTTATTAACTTCACTTAAATAAACTTTTTAGTTTAACTTTTTGTTTTTGGCATCCACCATATGAATATTACCGATATTACTTCTTTATAAGAAGGAATTTGCATTAAAAATGCAAGTTATTGAATGGATAAAATATATATAACAATAGTATTATTTTTTTGAATTTTATCTTCGATTTTATTAACCCTATCATATTTATTTATTTATTTATTTATTTATTTATTTTAGAATTAATTATCATTCATAATAATTTTCATCTTTAACTGAATAAAAATGTGGTCTATATTTATTATCATCCTATTACACATCAAAAAATGATTGACAAATCTACTAAAACTTATATTTAATAATCCTTATTCAGTTTACTCATAAGTACAACGCATCAGTGAATAAAAAACACAATTAATAAGATAACTGTTATCAATTCACTTAACAAATAATAGTTATTTTATTAAAAATAGTTTTATAAACTATAAATATAACTTAAAAAGTTGTTACGCTCATTTACATTATAAACATTTTAATTTTAAGTATAATTAATATATGATTAAAAAGATTAATGATAAGAAGAAAATATTAATAAAAAGTTTATTTAGAATTAATTTCCCTTGGTTTATTACAATTTCAATTTTAGTAGCAATATCTTTAATTATGATTTTATCAACAATACCTTGAATTATTAATCATAAAGATAATATTACATGAAATATATATAACAATTATTACGGAAGATATTCCGTTTGAGTAAGTTCAATATTCAAAAATGGAATATTTAGTTTTAGTAATTACTCTTTTAGTTCAAATAGTTTTTTAACAATTTTAATCGTTGTATTTTTTATAATTTCGGAATACAAAATTAATAGCATTTATTTTAAAAAGCATGCAATGCTACTAACTAAAGAAAAAAACATCAAATATATACCACTTATCTCATCAATTTCTTTATGTTTGTATACTTTTCTTACTTTTATAATTATTGATCTTATAGTTTTTGCTATACTAAAGGATGTAAGAAATCAATTAATTAATGGTGCTAATTTCACTTTTGAAAATTTTAATATTAATTTTTGAAAAAGTGAGTTTATAGTTATAGCTGAACAAGCTATTCATTACATTTTTTTAGTAGGATTAATTTATTCAATAATTGATCTTTACAGATATAAAATAAGCAATACTACCTGAGTAAAAATCAGTTTATTAATTCTAATTTTCTCTGTTGTTATTCCATTTGTATCGATAATGCTTTGAAGAATAATTTTTAATGTATATCCTAATCAAATGCCATTAAAAATTATTCAATGAATAGTGATTTTGTTGAATCCATTTGATAGTAGTTTCATCGGTGCCTACCCATTGTTTAGTGAAGAGTTTTTGTTATCTTCAGAAGAAATACAAAAGTTAATAATTGCTAATATTCAAAATATTAAGTGAATTATAAAAGGAATTTACATAGCTTTTGCAGTAATTTATGTTGTATTTCATTTTGCCTTCAAAAATCGAAAATATGAATAAATAAATTTCATCAAATATCGAAACAATAACATCTATGATACAATTTACAGTATTAAAAAGGAGTGTTTGTGAAAAAAAGCAAAAAATTTTATTCATTATTATTAACTGGTACCATTGTTACAACAGCAATATCACTCGTTAGTATAAAATCAAATGAAAAAGAATTAAAAAAATCTAAAATAATTATTGAAGGTTTACAAAACTTTAATAATTTATCAATTCATGACATCGATCAAGAAAGTGAAGTATTAGATAATTCCAAATTATCATTACTTATAGTTTTAAAAGAAAATATATCTGAAGATGAAATAAGTAAAATAATTGAAAAATTTAATAATTTTAAATGTAGTATAGGAATAGAACAAAGCAAATTATTGAATAATTTTTTAATAGCTTCTGTCGATTTGAAAGAAGATGATAATAAATTATTGTTTGATTTTTTAGAAAAAAATAAATTTATTAATGTAGTATATGCAAATGTTGAAAGCGAATTTACTAACACAAGCATTTATCACACCAAGGAAAAAGCTCAAGAATATAAACTTGAAACTTTATATCTGAATAATTTCAAAGTCAATAAATATACTGTTGATTTTAGAGATGAAATCATTGATAAATTCAGAGATTACATAAATAAAAACAATGATGAAAGAATAGGTGTAGGTGTTTTAGAAGTAGGTGACAAAACTAATTGATTCAACCATAACGCTTTAATTGAAAGTGTTAATGATTACTACTTTGATACTTCAAAAGAAACAGGGCATATTATAATAAACGATTGATCTAAATTTTATGTCCCTCCTTTTTGAAATATTAAACCTCAATATGGACAACATGCAACACAGGTAGCTTCTATTATAGCTGGAAAAAACGGAGTAAATCCATACTTAAAATTATATGGTGTCAAATTGAATTTATTAAACAACAAAAAAAACGTATATAAAGCATTAGAAGATGAAGTTCTATATTTAGTTAAGCAAAAAGATTTGAAGATAGTAAATTCATCATGAGGTTTAATAACAAATGATGAAAATTTAAGAAAATACAATTCATATTCTCATTACTTTGATGAAGTTGCTAGAAGAAATCCCGAAATATTATTTGTCTTTGCAGCTGGAAATAGTGGCGATGAAGATTCAATTGAAAAAAGAAAATTATCTGGCCCACAACTTTCATATAATTCAATTGTTGTAGGGTCGCATAATGCCAATAGGGAAATTAGTGATTTCTCTTCATATGGTTCAAATTCTGGGAAGAAAGTTTTATTATTAGCCAATGGAGAAAATTATAATTTTAAGCAAAATCCAAATTCAAAAGGAACTAGTTATTCAGCACCATTCATTTCTGGAGTATTAGGTAACACTTTAATAGAATATGCAGACAAATATGACTATGGTAAAAATAATATTATAGCAATGGCTGTTTTATCTGCATCTACATCATTAGAATTCTCACAAATGAGTAAAGATTTTCAATCTGGATTAGATGATAGATTTGGTTCTGGTGTATTTAATTATTCTAAGTTAGATCAAGCATTCAATAATCTTAAATATATTAGATGAGAAAGAGAAAAAAGTACTATAAATAACAAAGATAATCTAAAAACAACTAAAAACGAAATTATAATTGATGACCTTGAATTTAAACCAAATTCAAATATAAGAATGTCTTTGGCTTGAGAATTTAATGCTGAAACATTTTATGAAAAAGACAAAACAAAACCAGATTTAAATGACTTTGATTTATATATAATAGATGAAAATAGTAAAATAATTGCTAAATCAGTTACTGAAAAAATAATATTGAATATTTAAGATTTAAAACTAATGAAAAAGCAAAATACAAAATTAAAATAGTAAATTCAAGATTTGATCCATACAAAAATAATAATATTGAATTAGCTTTAAGTTGAACTGTAGATAGTAGATATGAGTAAAAAAATATACAAAAAATTTATCTTTATAAAATTAATACTTAAACAAAATTTTTGATGGATACTATCAGTTTTAATAGGATTAGCAATAATTTTTAGTTTTGTTTCTTTAACAATTCCTTGAGCGTTAAGGCAGGACAAAACATATAACATTGGACGCGGACCTGAACAAAGTCCTTTTGATGATTTTGTTCAGATGACTTTTCATTTGTACTTTGAAAAAGGATTGCTTCAATTCATAAATACAAACTTCTTTGTTCTAGGTTATTTAACATTTATAAACATAATTTATGTAATTAAATATAATTTCAGACTTAAAAATGTATTTCAAATAAAGAAACTAAATTCTTTAATTAAAGCTAAAAATATAAAGTTTATTCCATTAATTTTTTCATTATTGTTATTTATTTTTACAATTGGTTCAATATTAATTTATGATGTATGTTATTACAAAAACGTTTTAAATGTGCAAAAAGATATATTTAATCTCGATTTAAGTAAATTTTGAATAGATGAATTTTATATCGTACTTAAATTATTTCTTCATTATATATTTGTTATAGGCTTAATTTACTTGTTTATCGATATTTTCAAATTCAGAGTTTCAAAATTTATCACTCTTAAAATTGTGTCATTAATCTCGCTAATAGTTATAGTTTTACCTGCTATATTATGAATAGTAAACTCAAGTATGAGACCAATAAACGATTCTTCAACTGAAACCAATAAAACTATTCATTTTGTGACATTATTATTAAATCCTTTCGATGAATGATATTTATTTTATATAGCAACAACGAAGGAATTTATTGAAAGTTATTCATTAGAAAATCACGAACAGATTCGTTATATACTTAGAATAATTTATTCTTCTTTAGGATTTTTATACACTATATATCATTTTGTAGCAAATAGGGGAAAATATGAGTAATGCAATTTTAGAAGTTAAAGATATTAAAAAGAGTTTTAAAAGTAGACATATTTCATTTAAGAAACTTGAAGTATTAAAAGGCATCAATTTAACAGTAAGTGAACAGCAAAAAATTGCAATCGTTGGTAAAAATGGTTCGGGTAAAACTACTTTAGTTAAAATCATTGCTGGTTTTACTCAGCAAACTTCTGGTGAGATTTTATACAATTATGATTATGAAATCTCTCCTAAGGAAAAAATAGCACTACAATTTCAAAGCGAAATAGATTTTTATAGACCATACGTTAAAAATATCTATAAAGATTTAATTTTAGGATTTAAAAAATTTCTAGATATGGAATTTGTGAATAAATTAGGTGAAATTTTGATGATTAAAAAATATATGAAGCGAAGATATGATCGTCTTAGTGGTGGTGAACGCAAAAAAGTTGATCTATTCTTTACTTTATACAATAAACCTAAAATTGTTATATTAGATGAATTTACCTCTGGTTTAGATACTGATACTAGAGTAAAAATTAGAGAAGTAGTTGAAAACTATATCGATAAATATCAAGCAACATTAATTTTAATCAGTCACAATGCTAACGAAATAAGAAAACTAGCTAATGAAATTTATGTTTTGGAAGATGGTGTTTTTAATAACCACATTGAAAATATCCAAGGTAAATTTACTAATGACGATGATTTAGAAACATTTATTCGTCAAATAACTAATACTATTGATGAAGTTAAGCTTTAAGAAATAGGCAATCATATTGATTGCTTTTTTATTTAAATAAAAAGTCACAATGTGACTTAATATTATTCTAACCCTTGTTTATTCTTAAAGTTCATTTTTATCGGACAACCTTTGAAATTAAATGTACTTCTAAGTTGATTCTCTAAAAATCTTTGATATGAAAAATGAAGGAATTTTTTATCATTAACATAAAAATTGAATGTAGGAATTTTATCTAATGTTTTTCTAACAAAATAAATATTTAATTTCCCGCCATTATATGGTGCTGCTGGTTGAATCATTTGTGTTTCCATAATAAAATTTGATAATAAAGAAGGTTTGATATCTCTCTCAAGATTTTCTCTAACTTCATTTAATGTTTCAGTTAATTTATTCAATCTTTGATTATATTTAGCTGAAATGAATACAAATGGCACTCATGGAACAAAATGTAAGGTATTTCTCATTTTTTTCTCAAATTGAGCCATTGTATTAGTTTCTTTTTCAACAAGGTCTCATTTATTTACTACTATAATAATTGGTTTATCATTTTCTAAAGCATAACCAATAATTCTCGCATCAAAATGCGATAATTCAGTTGTAGCATCAATTAAAATTAATGACAAGTCAGATTCACTTAGTGAGTTCATTGCTCTCATTAAAGCGTAATGATCAACTGATTCAACTAGTTTACTTTTACGCATTATCCCAGCTGTATCTATAACATTATAGAATTTATCACCGATTTTTACTTTGGTTTTAACACTGTCTCTAGTAGTTCCTGCTATATCTGAAACAATTGAACGTTCTTCTTTGGCTAAATTATTTAATAATGAACTTTTTCCAGCATTGGGTTTACCAATGATTGAAAGCTTAAATAATTCTTCTTCTTGGTCTTCAGTGAAATCTAAGTTTTTAACAACTTCATCAAGTAGTTCACCAACACCTTCTCCATGAAGAGCACTAATTCTAAAAATTTCACCTCCAAGTTTATATAATGAGTAATCAAAATCTTGATTTGATTCTAATTTATTAGCTCCAATAATTATTGGTTTATTTGATTTTCTTAGAATATTCATTATAAACGCATCATCGTTGGTTAATTCCATAGTTCCGTCAATAATAAAGATGATTACATCAGCTTCTTCAATTGCAATTTTTGCTTGAATTTGAATTTGCTCTTGAAATGGTTTATTTTCGATTTCGATTCCACCAGTGTCAATTATTTTAATTGTATGTCCAGTTCAAGTTATTGCTTCATATAATCTATCTCTTGTCACACCTGGTTCATCATAAACTATTGATGATCTTTTACCCACCAAACGGTTAAATAATGTACTTTTACCAACATTGGGTTTTCCAATAATCGCTACTGTATTACGCATCTATTTCCTCAGCTTTATTTTTAATTATATTTATTATATGTTCAACCACTTCATCAAAACTCATATTGGTACAATCGACTAAAATTGCGTCTTCTGTTTTATGAAGAGGATCTACTTCACGATTCATATCTTGAGCATCACGCATCTTAACATCATAAAGCACTTCTTCATAATTGCTACTATAACCAAGTAATAAATTTTGTGCACATCTACGCTTAGCTCTTTCTTCAGGTTCGGCTCATAAGAAAATTTTAACTTCAGCATGTGGCATTAACTTAAATGTTGTATCACGTCCATCAACAATAAAACCTTTATTTGTTTTAGTTATTTCTTGCACATAATCAACAACAAAATTTCTAACTTCCTGATATTTAGCAACTACTGCAGCAGCTTTAGAGATATGTTCGGCTCTAATTTGTGTTGAAACATTTTCTCCATTTAAATAAACACTTTCATCTTCTTTAAGTTCAATCATTCCATTTTTTAAGGTTTTTAATACTGATGCTTTATCTACTAAATCAACACCCTCTCTTAAAGCATTTAAGGCAATTGCACGATATAAACTTCCACTATTTATAGGAGTGTAAGATAATAATGTTGATATTTGTTTACTTACACTACTTTTACCAGCTCCACTAGGTCCATCAATGGCAACATTAACTTTTTTCATAAATCCCTCATTGTTCTTTTATTATTCTTATTAATATACCATAATTTTTTAAATTTTAACTTGGTTCACGATAACTCTTGTAGTTTTGGTTAAATCAATAATAGAATCATCAACATTACTATCTTGAGTATTAAGATCAAGTAATCCACAAAGATATTTTACTTCATTACTTTCGAAAGAATATTCTTCCATAAAACTACTATCATAAATTTGTGAAAAAAGTTCAGTGAAGATATTATCTAATAACTCAAGTTTAGAGTTCATTTTAATAAACTGATTCATCTCATCACTTATAGTTTTACTTGAAAGATTTTCATTATTTATAGAAATGTTAAAATCAAGTTTAGGGTCAATATTCTTAAATATTTTTTTTAGTTTTTTATAGTCTTTTTCAACTTCATGATTATTTTTCAAGCTTAAATTACAAAGCAAATCCAAATCATATAAATCTTTAATTTCATTAACTTCATTTTTATTTTTTAACATATCAATATTTTACTTATTTTGCTTAAATTTTATAAAATATAAGTATGAAACTTTTTAAAAAATTAAAAGATTTCTTTAGCAAAGATCAAACTAAAGAACAACTTGAAAAAATATCTCATTATGATAAAGGTTTAGCTAATACCAGCTCTTTTGGTGCTAAAATTCGTGAACTGCAAAATAAACACCTTAAAATTGATGAAGAATATTTTGAAGAGCTTGAAGAAATTTTAATCATGTCTGATATCAATTACAACTTAGTAGATCAAATAATTGATTTAATCAAAAGTGAAGTAAAAGCAAATAAAATCACTGATCCAAAATTAATTGGTGAAATTGTTGCGGATGGTATTTTTAAAGCTTACACTAATAACACAATTGTTAACACTAATTTAAATGTTAAAGATGACAGATTAAATGTATTTATAATGGTCGGCGTTAATGGTTCTGGTAAAACTACAAGTATTGCTAAATTGGCTAATAAATTTAAAAACGAAGGTAAAAAAGTTCTTATTGCTGCTGCTGATACTTTTAGAGCGGCTGCTGTTGAACAACTTAGTGAATGAGCTAGAAGGGTAAATGTGGATATAATCAAACCTGATAAACCCAACCAAGATCCTTCATCTGTAGTTTATAAGGCTATGGATTATGCAAAAAATAATAATTATGATTTGTTAATTATTGATACTGCAGGTAGATTACAAAATAAAGTTAATTTAATGAATGAATTAAATAAAATGGTTAGTGTTATTAAAAAATTCCAAGAAGACGCTCCACATGAATCGCTTTTAGTCATGGACGCTACTACTGGTCAAAACGGACTTTCTCAAGCTAAAGTATTTAAAGAAGTATCTAATTTAACCGGAATTATTTTAACTAAACTAGACGGAACAAGCAAGGGTGGAATAATTCTTTCAATTAAAAATGAATTCGACTTAAATGTTAAATACGTTGGTATGGGTGAACAAGTTGACGATTTACAAGAATTTGATCTTGAATTATTCATTTATGAAATGACTAAGGAATTGATTAATGAGTAAAGAAATAATCATTGATGAAAACGAATATTATGTTTCACTTTACGAAAAATACAAGAACTTTTTAACTCAAACTCAAAGTCAAAATTTCTATTTATATTATTTTGAAGATCTTTCTTATGCTGAAATTGCTAAAATAAGTGCCACTACTAGAGCAGCAGCACAAGATTCAATCAAAAAAGCTAAAATGAAGTTGAAGAAAATTCACGAAAGTATTGATGAATAAGGTATTTCAAGAAATAAAAAAAGCCAAATGGCTTCAAAAAAGATTTCTTGAAATATTTTTTTATTATTTCATGACAGTGAGCTCTAGACTCCAGAAGTTGCCTTTGCAACAATAGTTCAATTAATGAACTCATCAAAATAATTATAACAAAAAAAATTTTAATAGTCATAATTTAGTTTTGTGTAAATAAAAACACAAACTTATTATTTGTTTGTGTTTAATTTCTTACTATCTTTTAGCTTTTCTAGCGTTAATTTTGAATGAAATTCCTTTTCCAATCGGAATACCTTTTCATCTTCCTAATTCTGGCTGATCAACATTTCTCTTGAGAGCACCAAGTATAAACGCACCAACAACAGTACCAACAACAAGCGATAGAATGTATCAGTATCATTTTTGGGCAACGATGAATACAAACACACCACCATGTGGAGCTGGAATTGAAGCACCTAAACCAGCACTTAATGCACCCGCAATAGCTGAAGCGATAATTGATGAAAGGATTACTCTAAGCGGATCAGCTGCTGCATAAGGAATAGCTCCTTCAGTAATAAAAGAAATACCCATTAAATAATTAATTTTTGAGTCTTTTCTTTCTTTTTTAGAGAATTTTTTAGGGAATAAATCAGCTGATAAAGCAATTAGGAGAGGAGGAACCATTCCACCAACCATAACTGCAGCCATGATTCATGGTTGGTTAATTCCACTAGGATCTAATGAAGCTGTACCGATTGTGTAAGCAACTTTGTTGATTGGTCCACCCATATCAACAGCCATCATACCAGCTAATAATGCACCAACTCCAATTTTAAATCCAATAGAAACTGTAGCATTTTTACCAATGATGTATTCTAATCCTAAATTAATATATTTATTTAAGTATGCTAATGGAGTATTAACAACAAAGAACATAATTACAGCCATAATTAATAATCCAAGTACTGGATAAATTAACATCGGCTTAATTCCGTCCATAGATTTAGGCAGTCACATAAATGCTTTACCAAGTAAAACAACAACATAACCAGCTAAAAATCCTCCGATTAATGCACCAAGGAATCCTGCGTTTGAACCTGTTTGCGAGATCATAAAGCTTGAACTTGCTGCCATAGCTCCAGCAGCCATACCTACAGCTAGACCTGGACGACCAGCAATTGAGTAAGCAATGTATCCAGCTAAAATTGCTAGCATGAATCCAAAGGCAAATTGTCCTGAATCCATGAAGAATTTAGCTACTTTTGAGTATGAACCAAAGTTGCTTCCAACAGCATTAGTTCCATAGAATGAGTCAATAAAGAACGCAAGTGCAATTAGAATTCCACCACCAATAACAAATGGTAACATGTGTGAAACACCACTCATTACGTGTTTATAAACTGTTTGAATAAACGTAGCTTTAGTTTTTTGATTTGTTTTCTTTTCAACTCCTTTAGGAGAGTAAACTTCTACATTTTCATTTAAAACTTTAGTAATTAACACTTCAGGTTCCTTGATTCCTTGAGTTACTGAAGCTTGTAAAAGTTTTTTACCAACAAATCTGTCTAATTCAACATTTGTGTCAGCTGCAATAATAACTCCAGCTGCTTTTTCAATTTCTGAATCAGTTAGAATATTTTTAGCTCCACCTGAACCTTGTGTTTCAATTTTGATATCAATATTAAGTTTTTTAGCAGTATTTTCTAACGCTTCTTGAGCCATATAAGTGTGAGCAATTCCAGTTGGACAAGAAGTAATTCCAACCAAAAATGGTTTGTCAGCACTTAATTCAGCCACTTCTCTACTATTGATTTCATTTTCTTTTTCTTCTAACAAGTTAAGCAATTCTTTAGAGCTTTTAGTGTTAATTAATTTTTCAGTAAAGTCTTTATCTAAAAGCATTTTACTTAATTTAGCTAAAACTTCTAAGTGTAAATTTTCTTCACTTTTAGTTTCTGGTGCAGCAATTAGAAACACTAATTTAACATCTTGTCCATCAAGTGATTCATAATCCACACCATCTTTAATAACTAAAGTAGCAAGAGCTGGTCTTTTAACAAAGTTTCCTCTTCCATGGGGAATAGCTAAACCATCGCCTAACCCAGTTGTCGATTGATTTTCTCTAGCTCAAACTGCTTTAGCAAAAGCATCTTTATTAGTTAAAATATCATTTTTAAACATTAAATCAACAGCTTCATCAATAACTTCAGCTTTATTTTTAGCTTTAGATGAGATATTAATTGTTGACTCTGATAAAAGATCTTTTATTCTCATTTCTTACCTCCTTTAATAAGTTCTTCAATTTCTTTTTTTGTAGCAATACCTTTATTAAACGCCGTAGCCGCACCACAAGCTATTGAAAAAGATAATGCACTTTGAAAGTCTTTTGATTTATCGTATTCATAAATGAATCCAGCAAGCATGCTATCTCCAGCTCCAACTGTATTTTCGACATTTCCTTTATAAGTATTTTCGTGATATACTTTTTTGTCATTTGTAACTAAAATTGCTCCTTTAGTTCCTAATGAAACTAAAACATTTTCAGCACCTAAATCAATTAACTCACTTGCTTTAACCACTATTTCTTCATTAGTTTTTAATTTAGTGTCAAAAATTTCTTCAAGTTCATCTAAATTAGGTTTAATCAAAAATGGATTGTATTTTAAGCAAGATAATAAATAATTTTTAGTTGTATCAAGATAAATTTTTATTTTTTTATCTGACACTAACTTAAAGATACTTTCATAAATAGTATTGCTAATTGAACTAGGTATATTTCCTGATAATACAAGAATATCATCATCTTTTAAGTTATTTAACAAGTTATACAAACTATTTAAATTTTCTTGACTAATTACTGGACCATTAGCATTGATAGCACTTTCGCTATCTTTATCATTAATTTTTACGTTAATTCTTGTGATTCCATTCACTTCAACAAATTTGTGTTCTATGTTTAATTGATTTAAACTAGATTTTACAAATTCACCAACAAAACCACCAACAAATCCTAATGCAATAGATTTTGTATTTAAATTATTTAATAATATAGATACATTAATTCCTTTACCACCAACTTGGTAGTTTTCTTGAACTGATCTATTAATTTCATTCTCTTTGAAATTATTTGATAATCTAACTTGATAATCTAGTGCAGGTGATAATGTAACTGTATAAATCATTAATTTTCTCCCTTCATTAAGAATTCTACATAATTCTACAAAATTCTTGAAAAATTAGCCAATATTTACAAAAATCTACAAAAAAATGGAAATAATTTTCACATTTTAACATTTAAAAGTGTTATTTATGATATATTTTAAATATAAATAAGAGGTAAGTATGTTAAAAAAACAAAGACATGAAATAATAATTAATGAAGTTAATTCAAAAGGTGCGGCAACGCTCAAGGAACTTTCATTATTGATGAAAGTTTCGGAATCAACCGTAAGACAGGACGTTATTGAACTTGATCAAAAAAATTTAATAAGGAGAGTTCATGGTGGGGCTTATGCTAGAGATAGTAAGACATTAAGCTTAGACATTTGATTTGAGTCAAGAGAACAACTTGAACAAGATGCGAAAATAAAAATAGCTAAAAAAGCTGCAGAATTTGTCAAAAACAAAAATTTAATTTTTATTGATGCTGGTACAACAACAAATGAATTAGCTAAAATATTGCCAAACTCCAAATTATGCGTTGTCACTAACTCATTCAGTATTGCGAATACTTTAAGAAATAAAAGTGAAATTGAGATTATTTTAATTGGTGGAAATGTTAAAAAAACAACATCAAACGTAATTGGTTCACTTGCAATTGATAACTTAAACATCTTCAATTTTGATGCTGGTTTTTTCGGTGCTAATGGTTATGATCAAAGTGTTGGCTTTACTACTCCGGAATTACAAGAATGTTTATTTAAAAAAGCTGCTTTAATTAAAAGTAAAGAAAAATTTGTTTTACTAGATGGAAGTAAAGTGAATCTAAATTATAAGTTTAGTTTTGCTTCTAATTATGATGATTTAACTCTTATTACTAATGCTAATGAGTCTGATATTAATTTTGAAAAAACAATTTTTGTTTAATAAAAAATGAGTCTTTTATAATCGACTCATTTTATTTATTATTTTTTAGCGTTTTCTTTATCTAATTTAAGTGCTGCACTACGAGCTGCTTCTCAAACAATTTCATTAAATGTTGGGTGTGGGTGAATTGTGTGTGCTAATTCATGAACAGTAACTTCTTGTTCCATTGCTAAAGCTATTTCAGCGATATAATCTGTTGAATTTGCTCCAACAATGCTTGCACCAAGAATTTCACCAAATTCTTTATCAACAACTAATTTAACAAATCCTTCAGTTTGAACTGTTGCAATTCCTTTTCCTAAATATTCAAATAAGTATTTTGAACTGAATACATTTCTTCCGGCTTTTTTAGCTTCTTCTTCAGTCATACCAATGAATGAAATTTCAGGAGTAATATAAATACATCCAGGTACAGCCTTACCGTGATATGTAGATTTTTCTTTATTTCCTAAAATGTGTTGAACTGCAACTAAGGCATGTGCATAAGCAACGTGAGCTAACATGTTTTGTGCTGTTACGTCCCCAATTGCATATACACCTTTAACATTAGTTCTTTGGTGTTTGTCAACAATAACTTCATTAATTTTTCCTAATTTGATTCCAACTTCAGCAAGTCCTTCAGAAACTGGTGCTCTACCTGTAGCTGTTAAAATTAAATCAGTTTCAACAGCAACTTCTTTAGAATCTAATGTGTAATATAATTTTCCGTTTTCAAATTTATTTGTTTGAACGTTAAATAATATTTCAACACCCATGTCTTTTAACGCTTTAGCAGCTGCTTTACCTACTTCTGCATCTGAACCAGGTAACAATCTATCTGTATTTTGTAATAATGTTACTTTTGTACCACTAAGTGAGAATACTTGAGCAAATTCAACACCGATAACACCTCCACCAATAATTACTAGTGATTTAGGTAATTTTTCTTTGTAGTTAATTGCTTCACGTGATGTAACGATTTTACCTTGTTCGTACCCTTCTTTAAATCCAGGAATCATGTCAAGTTTTTTAGGTCTAGAACCTGTGGCTAAAATTAAGTTTTTAGCTCTATAAACTTTACCATTAACTTCAATTTCGCGAGCTCCAACAAATTTAGCTTCAGCTTCTAAAATTTTACATTTTGAACCTAACATTAAGTTTCTAACACTTCCAGAAACTTTACTTACTACACCTTCTTTTCTAAGATGCATTTCTTTTCATGTTTTTTCTTCGTCAAATTTAATTTTGTCAAAGTTTGCAACTAATCCATATTTTGATGCTGTTTTAACTTCGTGAATCATTTCTGTTGATTTTAATAAAGCTTTAGTTGGAATACATCCAGTGTTTAAACACACTCCACCTCAAGCTCATTTTTCAACAATTAATGTTTTTAAACCTGATTTTCCAGCTTCTTCGGCAGCAAGATATCCACCAGGACCTGAACCTACTACGATAACATCAAATTCTTCTTCGATAGCACCGCTGTAAACTTTACCCTCTTCTAACTGAGTATCAGATTCAATTTTTTCTTCTTTTTTAACTTCAGTTGCTGGTGTAACAGTTGGTTGAGCAAAGCTTGAAAAATCAATTAAACTATTGTCAACAGTCACTTCTCCAACAACACTAGCTCCACCTTCACTGTCAGCTTTAGCTTCAGCTACTGATGCGTTATTGTGTACCTTACCATCATCAATTAAGAAAATATCTTGACCAACGTGGATTGTGTCACCTTTGTTCATCATTATTTTTTTGATTGTTCCGCTTACTGGAGAAGGGATATCTGAAGTTACTTTATCTGTTTCTACAGAGAAAAGTGAGTCTCCTTCTTTTACTGAATCACCTTCTTTGAAGAAAATTTCAGCAACAACTCCTTCGTGTAGTCCTTCACCAATATCTGCGAATTTAAATGTGTAAAATGTGTTGCTTGATGAACTTGATACTTGTGCAGCAGTTTGAGCTGGTTTTTCTTCAACTACTTCAACAGTGTCACCTGAACCATCATCAATTAAGAAAATTTCTTGACCAACGTGGATTGTGTCGCCTTTGTTCATCATTATTTTTTTGATTGTTCCACTTACTGGAGAAGGGATATCTGAAGTAACTTTATCTGTTTCTACAGAGAAAAGTGAGTCTCCTTCTTTTACTGAATCACCTTCTTTGAAGAAAATTTCAGCAACAACTCCTTCGTGTAGTCCTTCACCAATATCTGCAAATTTAAATTTATACATTATTAATATACTCCTAACACTTCTGGTTTTTCAAGTAATTCTTTAATTCTTGATGCAAAACGTCCTACTTCAGCACCATCAATTCAACGGTGATCAGCAGCAACGGTTATGTACATTACTTTTCCTGGAACGATTTGACCATTTTGGATAACTGGTTCATCAATAATAGCTCCAACTCCACAAATAGCTAATTCAGGATAGTTAATAACTGGTACTCCAAATAGTGAACCTACTGAACCGTAGTTTGTAATTGTAAAACCAGCCCCTTTCATTTCTTGTGGTTTAATTGTTCTTTTTCTAGCAGCTGAGGCTAATCTTGAAATTTCAGAAGCAACTTCTAAAATACTCAATCTGTTAGCATCATTAATTACAGGTACCATTAATCCAGCTTCGGTGTCAACAGCAATTCCAACATTTACTGATCCTGGGTATTCTAAAGTACTTTCTTTTTCATTATATTTAGCTGCAAATTTAGGGAATTCTTTAAGTGCAATTGCCACTGCTTTAACAATGTATGGTAAGAATGTTAATTTTATATTTTCTTTTTCAAAAACTAAATCTTTAATTGAAGCACGTAAATCTCATAATCTAGTCATGTCAACTTTGTGAACTAAGTTTGTATATGCAACATTTTCTCATGAGTTTGTCATTGCTTTTGCAATTGCTTTTCTCATTGGTGAAACAGGTTCAGAGTGAGCTTCAAAAGTTGGTTTGATTGGTGTAACTGGAGCTGCTTGAGTAGTTGATGCTTGAGATGGAGCAACAACTGGAGTAGCTTTAAAGTTTTTAATATCTTCTACTAAGATTCTTCCACCAATTCCAGTACCTTTAACATCTTCGATTTTAATACCCATTTTAGCAGCAAGAGCTCTCGCAATAGGTGTTGATTTAACAGTCATATTTTCCTCCTACTCTCTAAAATTTGAATGTCATTAATTCATTAACTTTTTCAATAATCTTATCTTCATTGATTGCGTAGAATCCTTCTCCTTTAGCAAGAGGAACAGTAATATCATATCCTGTAACTCTTGCCATAGGAGCTTTAAGGAATTCAAATGCTTTTTCATTTACAGTAGCCATAATTTCAGCCGAAACTGAGAATGACTTAACAGCTTCATGAACAACTAATAAACGACCTGTTTTCTTAACTGAGTTAATAACAGTTTCTTTATCTCATGGTTTAATTGTTCTTAAATCTATAAGTTCAATTGAGTATCCCGCTTTTTGCTCATTTAATTTTTTAATAGCACTTAAACAATCGTGAACTTGTGCTCCATAAGTAACAACCGTAAGATCATTACCAGGAATTAAAACGTTAGCTTTACCAATTTCCACTTCGTACATTCCGGCAGGAATTTCTTGTTTACCTGCACGGTAAATTTTCTTAGGTTCTAAGAAAACAACTGGATCTGGATCGTTAATTGCAGCTAATAATAATCCTTTTGTATCGTAAGGAAAGGCTGGCATAACCACTTTAACACCAGGTACATGTGCATAAATAGCTTCAAGAGCTTCAGAGTGGTGTTCAAGTGCTCTAATTCCTCCACCCATAGGCATTCTAATTACCATTGGACATGTAAATCTTCCTCTTGAACGGTTTCTAATTCTGGCAGCTTGTGTAAAAATTTGTTGCATTGCTGGATATGAAAATCCTTGGAATTGAATTTCTCCAATTGGCTTCATTCCTGTAAGAGCTGCACCAAACGCAACTCCGGCAATGGCAGCTTCAGAGATAGGTGTATCAAACACTCTTTTATCACCGTATTTCTTTTGAAGTCCTTCAGTTGCTCTGAAAACTCCACCTTCAAATCCTGCATCTTCACCAAAAACAACAACATTAGGATCGTTTTCCATAGCAAGATCCATAGCTTGAGTCAATGCTTGAATATTATTTAATATTAATTTATCTGCCATGATTATTTTCCTCCTTTATTGCTTCAAAATTTAATAGCTTCTTCTTTTTGTTCTTTAAGATCAGGTGTTAAAGTAGCATATGTATAGTCAAAAATATCATTTATATCTGTGTTTACAATTTTAAGGTGTTCTTCATATGTTGCTTTAACTTTAGTAAGTGATTCTTCTCAAATTTGTTCTCTTTGTTCATCTGTAAGAACTTTTATATCTTTCAGATATTTTTCAAAACGGTGCATTGGTTCCCATTTTTCTTGTTCTTTTTCTTGTTCTTCAGTTCTGTAAATTCTTGGGTTATCTGAAGTTGTATGAGGACCTTGTCTTCATGTAACAAATTCTACAATTACTGGTTTAGATTCATTTTTAGCATAATCAATCGCATCTTTAATAACTTCATAACTTGCTAAAAAGTCATTTCCATCTACACGAACTCCAGCACATCCAAAAGCATGTGCTTTACCAGAAATAGTTGGAGAGATAGTTTCTAAGTGGTTAGGAGTAGAAATAGCTCATTGGTTGTTGTTTACACAGAATACAGCTGGTCATTCTTGAACAGCGGCAAAGTTAACACCTTCAGCAAATTCTCCTTCAGTTGTTCCACCATTACCAATGAATGTAACAGCTGCACCACCAGTTTTTTGGTGTTTTAATCCATAAGCCACACCAGCACAGTGTGAAATTTGACTAGCTATAACAATATTTACTGGAACTACATTACTGTCAGTTGGAGTTTTAGCTCCATTTTCATTACCATTTCAGTATAACATTTGATTTAAGACAGGAACTCCCAATGCTAACATAGCAGCATTTGAACGGAAAGCTGGTAAGAATCAATCTTTTTTCTTATCCATCGCAAAAGCTGTAGCTACTTGTAAGGCTTCTTCACCAAGGTTAGGAGCAAAAGTTAGCATACGTCCTTGTCTTTGTAATTGAAGCATGTATAGGTCTTGTTGTCTTGATAAAACCATTCATTTATATGCTTCTAGTAATCTCTCGGGCGATAATTCAGGTTTGAATTTTTTGTCAATAAGATTACCATCAATATCTAGATGACGAACCATAACATTCGGATCGTCCATAACGTTGATTTTTCCATCAACAACTACATATTTATAGTTTTTCATATTACCCTTCCATCTAAAATATTAGTAATTTTGGTTCTATACGATATTAATTTATATATAAAACATTTATATTATAAGACATTTAAATTACATAAATTTTATAATCAAGTTATAAAAATCATAATATGGAAACAAATCCACCAACAATAAAAAAATACCACATTTATAGGTACTTTTAATTTTTAGATTTAATTTGTTGTATTGATAGTGCAACTTTTTGTGGAACAATTTTGCATAATTCTTCAAAAGATGCATTATATATATTTGAATATGTTCCAAAGTGTTCTAATAATTTCTTTTCAATTGCTGGTCCAACACCTTTTATCTTAGAGATCTTCCCTTCAAGAGTGGAAGTTAAATGTCGTTTTCTAAAGTGAGTTTTAGCAAAACGATCTACTTCTGTTTGAATGTATCTTAAGAAATTAAGTAAATTATTTGAAAATTTATTTATATGGATATAGTTAGTATCTATTATTTCTTTAGTTTCATGTTTTGAATTTTTAACTAGTGAAATAATATTATATTTATTAATACCTAACTCCTGTAAAGCTCGTTTAGATTCATAAAGTTGCTCTTCAGCTCCATCAATAACTATTAAATCAGTTTCATAATTAAATGATACTTGCCCAAAATATCTTTTTACGCTTAAATACATATATTGAATATCAGCTTTACGATCAGTATTTGAAAGGTAATTACTATGATTAAATTTTTTGTAATTCGCTTTAATGGATTGAATTCCATTGAAATAAACAACTGCTCCAACAGGTTCAAAATTTTGAAGAGTTGAATTATCGAAAATTATTAAATTTTGAATTTTGGGTAAATTCAAAAGCTTTTTTAACTCAAAAAAGGCCTGTAAATGTTTGACTTCGCGAGAGTTATCAACTTTTAAGACATTGTCTTTAATGTTTATTTCATTTTGTGATTCACAAAGCTCTTGAATTTCTTTAAGAATACCTTTTTTTGGAAATTTCACATTAAAAAATAACATTAGATTACTAATGAACTCTTCATCTTTAGAGTTAAAAATTGCCAGTTCACAAAGTTCATGATTATTATAAAATTGTTCAAAGTAATTTTGCAAATCGCTTTCAACTGATGTTATTATTTCAACGACATCAAATTCCTTGTTTAATAAAATTCCGTATCTATAAAACAGAACAGTTAGATAAATTTTATTATCTATGATCTTAAATGCAAAGACATCGATATTTTTTTGACTTTCAAGTTCAACAACTTGTGAATCTCTCATCTTATTTAAGGTATTAATAGCACTTTTATAATCATTTGCCAATTCAAAGTTTCAAATTTCTGCAGCTTGATGCATCATATTTGTTAATTGGTTAATAAACTTAGAGTTTTTCAGATTCAATACACTTTTAGCTTCAGTAAATCTAGTTACTCAAAAACTATGATTTTTATTTTTAATAGGAAGTCCATTTTCATATAAAAATTCTCGTTCCATTATTTTTACTAAATTAGAAGCATTTAATCCTGAAGGAAATGGCCCAAAATAGAATAATGAATCATCTTTTAATTTAAGCAAGTTTCTTTCTAGTTTAAACTTCAGTTTATCTTCAACTCAAATTTTTAAATATGGATAGCGCTTATCATCAATTAAAAGAATATTAAATGGTGGATGATACTTTTCAATTAGATTCTTCTCAAGAATTAATGCTTCTTGCTCTGTTTTAGTTAGAAACACTTCAAAATCATCTATATTTTCCACTAAGGTATTAGTTTTATATGAATTTAATCTACCTTCAAAATATTGTTTCATTCTACTCTTAAGTCTCTTTGCTTTACCGACATACAAAACATTTCCAGCATAATCTTTTCAGATATATACACCAGGTTGATTCACTAAGTTATTTATTCTTTGCTCAATATTCATTTTAATCCTTAGCTAAATTATAGTAAATTAAATAATATAAGGTAAAATATAACTATGAAAAAATTCAAAGAAATTTTTAAATCTAGCGAAATGCGTCTTGCTGAAAGAAATTTAGTTCAAATTAATAAGCTCGAACCTGAGATTTCAAAATTAACTGATCAAGAATTGCAACAAAAGACAAATGAATTCAAAGCTAGACTTCAAAATGGTGAAACTACTGAAGATTTACGAGTAGAAGTTTTTGCAGTTTGTCGTGAGGCTACTAAGAGAATTTTAGGTAAGCGCCCATATGATGTTCAAATGCTTGGTGGGATTCTTTTAGATCTTGGTTCAGTTGCTGAAATGAAAACAGGTGAAGGTAAAACTATTACTTCTATTGCACCTGTATATTTAAATGCACTTGAAGGCAAGGGAGCAATAGTTTCTACTGTAAATGAGTACCTTTCTGAGCGTGATGCTCAAGAAATGGGACAAGTGTTTAATTTTTTAGGACTAAGTGTTGGACTTAACAAAGCACAAATGTCCCCAGAGAATAAGCGTGCTGCATATGCCGCAGATATAACTTATTCAGTGCATGCTGAAATGGGATTTGACTATTTAAGAGACAATATGGTCTCAAATATGTCAGAGAAAGTTCAACGTGGATTACATTTCTGTTTAATTGATGAGGTTGACTCAATTTTAATCGACGAAGCTAAAACACCTTTAATCATCTCTGGTGGTGAAGGAGAAGATACCCAACTTTATTTTGCAGCTGATCAATTTGTTAGAATTCTTAATGAAGATGATTATGTAATTGATGATGAATCCAAAGCTATAAATCTAACTAACTCAGGAATTGAAAAAGCTAATAAATTCTACAAAATTAACTCACTTTATGACATTGAAAATAGTGAGATTGTACATAGAATTGCTAATTCACTTAGAGCTCACAAAATTATGAAAAATAATGTTGAATATATCGTAAGAGATGGAAAAATTGAATTAGTTGATGCTTTTACTGGTCGTATTATGGATGGTCGTAGTTATTCAGAAGGACTTCAACAGGCTCTCCAAGCTAAGGAAATGGTTGAAATTGAGCCAGAAACTAAGACTTTAGCGACAATTACTTATCAAAACTTCTTCCGTATGTTTGATAAGCTTTGTGGAATGACTGGAACTGGAAAAACTGAAGAACAAGAATTTATTGACATTTATAACATGCGTGTTAATGTTGTCCCAACTAACTTACCAATAGCACGTATAGATGAACCTGATGCGATTTATGCAACTGCCAGTGCTAAATGAAAAGCAGTTGTTGAAAAAATTGAAGAATTGTACAAAAAGAAACAACCTGTTCTAGTTGGAACAGCACAAATTGAAGACTCTGAAATCGTTCATGAAATGTTAAGTAAAAAAGGAATTCCGCACCAAGTCCTTAATGCTAAACAAAATGCTGCTGAAGCTGAAATTATCGCTAAAGCTGGTGAAGTTGGTGCAGTTACAATCGCTACAAATATGGCAGGTCGTGGAACTGATATTAAACTTGCTAAAGAAGCGCTTGAGCTTGGTGGGCTTTATGTATTAGGAACAGATAAAGCTGAAGCAAGAAGAATAGATAATCAGCTTAAAGGTCGTTCAGGACGTCAAGGTGATGTTGGAACAAGCAAATTTTTCCTCTCTCTTGAAGATCAATTAATGAAACGCTTTAGTAGCTATGAAAGTTTCCAAGAAGCATATCGAAACTCTGGTGATAAAGAAATAACAAATAAAAATCTTAACTTTGGTTTTAATCACGCTCAAAAGAAAATTGAAGGATTTAACTATGATTCGCGTAAATCTGTGTTAAATTATGATGATGTTATTCGTCAACAACGTGATTTAATCTACTCTCAGAGGGATCTAATATTACTTACTGAAGATGCGTCCTTTATTGTTGAAAGAATGATTAAATTTAGTATTAAATCAATCACTAATAATGAAGAATATAAGCTACACAATGGAAGTTTTGATTATCAAAGCTTAGTTAATTTCTTAAATAAAAATATTGGCGAAGTTATTAAATATCAATTCTCGCTAGATGAAGTTAAAATGATACATGAACAAGATCTTCCTGAGTACATTTCTAAAAAAATCATTGAACTTTATGAGATCTGAAAAGAAAATGCACAGATTAATTATGACGCCGAACACATAAACGAGCAGTTACGTCATATAATCCTTAAAATCCTAGATGATAAATGACAAAATCATATTAACATAATGGATAAACTTCGTTCAAATACAAACTTAGTTCAATACGCACAAAAAAATCCATATCAAACCTATACTGAAGAAGGAACTAGAAAATTTGAGGCAATGCTTGAAAATATAGCATATGATGTGATGCTTTCAGTGTTTAGAAGTTCAATCGGTAGAAAAACTAATATTACAAAAGAGATGAAAAGCGATCCAATTTTCATTCAACTCTCAAGAACTTATACATTTATCCCTACATTAACATATGAAGAAAATGAACAACAGTTAATTGAATTATATAAAACAGTTAAGAGAAGAATTGAAGAATTAGAAAAGCCAAAGGAATAAAAAATCTTTGGTTTTTTATGACTTTATTTACAAAAAATTGATTTTGAAAAATTAGCTTTTCCTATATAATAAATAAGCATTTAATATGTTAATATTAATTCGCCTCTAGCTAGTGGGAGATTTATTAAAGAAGATCGCTAGTACCACATATATCGAAAGGATACAAATATGGCTAAAAAAGAAGTAGTTCGTGTTGCTAAATTGCAATTCAACGCTGGTCAAGCTAAACCAGGTCCAGCTCTTGCCGGTGTTGGAATTAACATGCCTGAGTTTACAAGAGCATTTAACGACGCAACTAGAGAAAGAGGAAGTGAACCAGTTCCTGTTGAAATTACTGTATATAAAGATAAATCATTTGATTTTAAATTATTTACATCGCCAGCTTCATACAAACTTTTACAAGCTGCTAAATTATCAAAAGGTTCACAAAATTCAAAAACAACAATCGCTGGAACAATTTCAGTTGACCAACTTAGAAGTATTGCTGAGTATAAATTACCAGACTTAAATACTGATGATGTTGAAGCTGCTATGGCTACAATTGCTGGAACAGCTAAAAACATGGGAATTTTAGTTGAAGGTTATGATGATATTGCTCAAGCAAAAGCTGCCGCTAAAGCAGCTGCTAAAGAACAAGCTTTAAATAAAGCAAGAGAAGAATCACTTGCAAAAGCATCACAAGAATTAGTTGATTCAAAAGGACAAGCAATCAATGTTAATGTAATTGGTGAAGAAGAAAAAGGAGAAGAATAATGGCTAGAAAAATTTCTAAAAAATTACAAGCTGCTAGAGATAGTTTTGACAGAACAATCGCTTACGATTTAGAACAAGCTATTGAAATCGCTAAAAAAACTTCTTATACAAAATTTGACTCTTCAATCGATCTTGCATTCAACTTAAATCTTGATGTGCGTAAAGCTGATCAACAATTGCGTGGAGCAGTACTTTTACCTTACGGAACAGGTAAAAATATTCGTGTATTAGTTGTTACAAACAATGTTGAAAAACAAAAAGCAGCTAAAGAAGCAGGAGCAGATATCGTTGTAGATGGTCCAGCTTTAGAACAAAAAATTAAAGAAGATGACTTTGATTTTGAAGTTATGGTTGCTGACCCAGCTATGATGCCTATTTTAGGTAAATACGGAAAAAAACTTGGGCCTAAAGGTTTAATGCCAAACCCTAAAACAGGAACAGTTACACCTACACCTGAAAAAACAGTTGAAGAACTTAAAAAAGGTAAAGCTAACTATCGTACAGATAAAGCAGGTATTGTTCACTCATTAATCGGTAAAGCAAGTATGCCTACAGAGCACTTAGTTGAAAATGCAAAAGTTTTAATTTCATTAATTAGAAAATTAAAACCTGCTGCAGTTAAAGGAACATACATGTTAAACTTAACAGTTTCAGCATCAATGGGACCAAGTGTTAAAATTAAATTAGAAAAATAATTTTAAGAACGTTGATTAATTTCAACGTTTTTTTATTTAAAATTTTTCTATGAATTTAAATAAGTGTTTCTAAAACACAAATGTGGAAAAAACACTTATTTTTTATATATGAAATCTTTTGACTTTCCAAGATAAAAGTAAAAAGATTGTTTTTAGCAAAAAATTTGTATAAATAAAACTTTTTTAAAAAATTTACATAAGAATTTTTAAGTTTAATTAAACTTTCCCACTTAGTAGTATAAATAAAAAAACTACCAATTGGCAGTTAATTCTTAGGAAAGTCTAAAAGTTTATTTCTATAATATTCATACTGTTGTTTTCTAAGTTTGATTTCTTTGGGGAGACCTTCATAAATTGAATTTGATATTTTGTATAACTTATTCAATTTTTCAGAAACTAAATTTTGTAAAACAATACTAGGTAAAGAAATATCTATTTTACCTAAATTATCAGTTGAAATTCTTATTATATTTGTACCACTCAAATATTTTTCTTTTTGTTTTAAAAATCTTTTAGTTGAGAAAAAATGATTTAAGAAATATGGATTTACATTTCCTCTAAAAATACACATGTCACTTGAAATTCCAATTTCATAATCACCACTTCAAATACATGTTTTACATACTCCATCATTATCTTCTGATGTTAGTACTATCATTAAATCATTCTTAATTGCCTTTTTAAGTTTCTTGAAAAGATCATTATTAGTAAAAGAATACGTAAAATCAGTTTCAAACTTATATTTAGTATGTAACTCACCGTATCTAACAACAGGTTGGCCACTATTTTTTATTTCTTTTTTTGTTAGATTATTACCTCTAATGAATACACCTAGTTGATTTAAGGTTTTATTTTCAACAATACTTTCAGCTGCGTATTTATTGGATAAAAATTTTAAAAAATCATCATTAAAACATAGTTCATTATAGTATTGATATTGTTTATTCCGGTGCTCCAACTCGTGCTCCAACTCTTTAACATAAATGTTGAATTTATCAAGTATTTTTACGATTTTGTTTTGTGTTTCGATTGATGGAATAGGAATTTTGAAATCACTAAAAACATTTTTGGTTATAAATGGAATAATACTATCATTATTTATTTGATTAAAAATAAACTTTCTAAAATTCATATGCAAATAGTGAAGTATAAAATTTTTCGTACATTTTTTAAAATTATATAATACGTATGTTCTTTGGTAAGCATTAAATTTACCATTGTATTCGTTAATGTGTCCCACCCTGCTTCCATTACCTGAAATTAATATTGCATCTAAATCAAATTCTCAAGAATCAATTCTTAATGGTTTTTCGTTGCATGTAAAAAATGGGTACTCTCCATTTTCTTTTGATTTATTTGCATTTAGTTTACCGGTAGTTATTTCACAAATCTCACTTAGACTTTTTCACTCAACTTTTTCATTTTTAATCAAATCTCAAATTTTACCCATATCTCTCCAATTGTTAAATTAATTATATTTTATTAATGCTTTTTTGCTAGTAAAATATTATGCTACTAAGTGGGAAAGAAGGATAAGACAATAAAAAATTCTTATGTAAATTTTCAAAAAAACATTAAATATTAAAATGATTAACTTAAAAATTCACTTTTTGTTTTTTTCTTGGAAAGTCTTATATTTCATAAATTTATAAAATAAAAAACCTAAATTTCTTTAGGCTTATTTGACATCTACGACGTCGGCTCATTAATAATTATACATTAATCATAAGTTACACCACGTAGATTTTTAAGAAATTGTAGAAATCACTTTTGAGTTCTCAATTCATCAGGTTTACCATCTTTAGTTAAGAACTTTTTGATTTGAGCAAGCTTGAAAAATTGACTATAAACAAAAACTCTCTCTTCAGATGGCTCGACACCTAAATCTTTAATAATGTTTGGATAATATCTTGAAACTAAACAATATCCAGCATAAGAAATTAAATCAACAGGAAAAATGGAATTTTTAATTGAATCAATAACACTTAATTTTATTGCTACTTCAAGATCATCGATCTTAGGCATTAAAATTCCTGGTGTATCCATAAAATAATAATTATCAACTGCAACTCATTTGACAACAGTAGTTACTCCAGGATAATCAGCAACTTTTAAATTATTTTGATTAGACATTAAGTTAATTAATGTGCTTTTACCAGCATTAGGTACACCAACAACCATAACCTTAACCTTAGGATTTAAGAAACCTTTCTCTTTTTTCTTGTCAACCATAGGTTTCATGATTTTATTAATTTTATTTAAGATAACTTTCTTTGAAGAGTGTTTTCTTAAATCGACTCATAATACATTTTCACTTCCAAAACGTTTATTAATTAATTCTTTTTTAGAAGGGTCCATCATATCTTCTTTAGTTATTATAAAAAGTCTAGGTTTTTGTGGTGAAATCGAATCAAAATCTTCATTATAAGTACTTATTGGTGAGCGTGCATCAAGTACAACTATAAATAGATCACAAATATTCGCATTTTCTCTTATATTTCTCATTGCCTTGGCCATATGACCAGGATATCACTGAATTAAGTTCTCTAGGTCTTTAGTTTCCATATTTTGTAGCCTCTTTTAACAATTCACTTAATCTTTTATTTTCAAATCTAAGTTCATCAACTTGTTTTTTTAGTTTTTTGTTTTCATCTAAAATTTTTTGCTTATTATCTTGTTTAGATTCCTCATTAATTGTGAAGTTGTATAAAGTGTTAGAAATAAGATTCAGAAAAACGTCCACCTCAGCAGGTGAATATCCATTTAATTCTAGATTAAAGTTTTTATTTTCAATATTTTTAAGTAACTCAGTTAATTTCATAATTATCCATTTCTTACTTTATTTAGTACTATTGCAGCTGCTGTAGCAACATTTAAGCTTTCAAAAGAGATTGGAATATAAATAAATTTTTCAACGTATTTTTCAATATCTTCACTTATTCCATTACCCTCATTCCCAAAGATAATTAAGTTTCTGTTACCAAAGTTGATATCATTAAGTTGGATTGAATCACTCTTTAATGTTGTAGCCAAAATATTAAATTGTTTAGATTTAACCACTTTTTCAAGAAAGTTATAGTCTTTAACATTAATCATTCTTTGTTTGAAAAATGAACCTTGAGAAGCACGAATTACTTTAGGGTTATAAATATCAAAATTTTGAACCACAAGTAAATCGATATCAAAAGAACGACATAATCTAATAATAGTACCAATATTACCAGGATCTTGGACTTTTTCTAAGTATGCTATGTTTTTGAGTTCATCTAAATTAATGTTTACTTCTCAATCTCTAGGATTGTATTTTACTACACCAAAGATATTTTGTGGTGTTACTACCTCTGTAACTGCTTTTATAATTTCTTTAGAAACTTCAGTACTGCTTTTATAAAGAAATTTCTGATTTGGGCTATATTCGTAAATATCGATTTTCATCTTGGCAGCAACAGCTTCCTTAACTAAATGTTCACCTTCAACAATAAACATATTAAATTTTTCACGATATTTTTTATCTTTTAATTTAATAATGTGTTTAATTTTTGGATTATTAATACTATCTATTTTTTGTCTCATTCTAAAATAAAATTTTTACCTTTCTGTACTTCAAACAAACTTAAATCTTTTCATTTAAGTTGTCTCATAATTTCAAATCCGACAATTGCTACACAATTAGCTAAGTTAATTGAACGCATTTCAGATATCATCGGAATTCTTAAACATTTATCAACATTACTTTTTAGAATTGACATATCAATTCCTGTTGATTCTCTCCCAAACATAACTCAAATTTCTTTATCTTTGTCCAAATTAGCTTGATAATCCACTTCATCATAAGTTTTTAACCCATATCTAGTAATATAAAAAATATTTTTATTTCCATATTTTTTATTAAATTCTTCATATGAGTCGTGAACTTCATGTTGAATATCACTAAGCATTCTTCCCGCTCCATAACGGCGCAAATATTTTGGATGCAAATCAAAGGCAATAGGTTTGATAATATGTAATCTTGCTCCTAAAGAGTAACATGTTCGAATAATATTTCCTGTATTAGGACATATTTCTGGTTGATATAATACTACATTTAACATTCTTTAATTATATTATTAAAAACTTATTTTAAAAATAAAAGTAGTTATAAACTACTTAAATTTAAATATAAATTTATCTAATGACTTAGTTATGCTTTCAAGTTTCTTTTTAGCCTCACTTTCATCATCAGCATATGTGTAAATATAAAACTTAATTTTAGGTTCAGTTCCCGAAGGTCGATATGAAATTGTAGATTTATCAATAAGAGTAATTTTGATCATATCTGAAGGAATGCTTTCATGTTTATAATCTTTAATATCTTGAATTTGTTCACAAAAAGTTAATTTACTAAATTCTTCTCTAATTGAATCGATTTTTTTAACATCACCAAACTCATATGAGATAGTTTGACTTTGAATATAACCGTATTTTTTATAAATTTTATCCAAATAATCAACTAAAGATAAATTTTGATTTTTTAATTCACTAGCAATAAAACTTATTGCAACAACTGATTGAATTGCATCTTTATCCCTTGCTAAAGACGGTTCAATCAATGAACCATAACTCTCTTCGAAAGCAAAAACAGAATTCAATTTTTCTTTATTAATTACATCTCCCATTCATTTAAATCCGGTTGGAACTTCAATAACATTTAGTTTCTTGGAAGATGCTATCTTTGCTAATAAAGGACTAGAAACAAATGAATATACTAATGAAGAATTTTGATTATAAAAATTATTTTCCAAAAGATAATTGAATATTATTAATGCTGTTTCATTACCATTTAATAGTCTAAATTCACCTTTATGACTAACAGCAACACCTATCCTATCTGAATCAGGATCAGTTACTAATAATAAATCAATATCTTTATTTTTAGCAACACTTATTAACTCATAAAAAACTTCTTCGAGTTCAGGATTTGGCTTTTTAGCATATGTAAAATACGGATCTTTAACCATCTGCTTATCAGCAAAAAGGTAATTATTTTCAATAAAAATCTTCTCTAGGATTGTTGGTACAAAGTAAATTCCGGTTCCGTGAAGTGGACTGTAAACAACTTTTAAATTAGATATTTTTTTATTATTTTTATTTAAATTTGCAACGTTAATTACCTTATTAATATAATCATTCTTATCATTTATACTAACTAAATGTAAAAATTTATTTTTGTTTAATTGGATTTTATCAACATTTTTTATTTCAACATATTCATCAAAGTATTTTTTAATTTCAAAAACTTCCTCAGGTAGTAATTGATTTGCTTTGCTATTATAAAGTTTTATTCCATTATATTCTGCCGGATTATGGCTAGCAGTGATATTAATACCTAAGCTAGCTTTGTGTTTAAGAATTAAAAAACTTACAAAAGGTGTAGGCGAAATTTCTTCATTAAAAATAACATTTATTCCGTTTTTTGTTAAAAAATTTGCAAAATAGATACTAAATTCTTCAGACATGAGTCTATTATCTCTTCCAATGACAACTAGTTTTGAATTTTTTTTGTCATTATTTAAGTATTGTACAATACCATTAGCAATTTGTTTAACATAACCATAATTAAGTTTACTAGGACCTTCACCAATTATTCCTCTGATACCTGCTGTACCAAAATCTAAAAATTTTTCCATATTAAAATTATATTAAATAAAGTATTTTTAATCAAAAATTAATTTATTAACCATATTATGTAATGCTATATATCAAAAATGGTAAAATATAAATAATTTTGATTAAAGGAGGAAAAATGAACATAAAATCTACTTCAAAATGAAGGAATCTTCTATCTTCCTTATTTAAATTTAGAATTATAGATTTGAATATTTCAGCCTTTCTAGTAGCTCTTTTAATAATATTAACTTTTTTAACTAAATACACGGCATTCAAGATTATAAACTTGAATTTTGAATATCTTTTTTATATATTACTTGGATTTTTTGTCAGTTTATTTCCGGCCTTAATTGTCGCATTGATCGGAGATACTGTCTCATTATTTATTTCAGGTAATATTGGATTTTGACATCCAGTTTATGCCGTTGTACCACTATTAATTACCACTATATCCTTTTTCTACTTTAATGTACTAAGAAAGCTAGATCGGTACAAATTACTTGTTCCTAATATTTTTATAACTATTACTAATTTTAGTTTAATATTAATTTGTTACTGGCAGATTAATAATGCAATAGACAGTGATTATCTAAGAATTGGTAGAGTATTTGGTTTTACTAAAATTAGCATCAGTTTAATCTATGGATTAATTTGACTAATGATTGCCTTTCAAATAATTTGCATGATCACAAGTATTATTTCTATAGTTAAGAAAAATCATAAACTGAGTCAATTTTCAATTGCTTTTGGAATTGTATCGATAATAATTGTTATTTTCAGATGGTTTTATGGACCATATGCTTATTTTATCTTCTTACAATACGTGAATTATTCACCTTCAAGAGAAATTGCTAGTTTCTATCCAATTTGAATGGCTGCGTTTGCATTAAAATCACTAATTAGTATTCCAATTTATACCGCGATTCTATTTCCAACATTATTGCCATTTGAATTTTTAAGAAATCGCTATATTTTGCAGAATAAACAAAATCAATATTAAAAGAGGAATTATGTCAGAAACAACAAAAAATAAAAATCAACAAAAGTCAATGAGACAATCTAGAATTGAAATTATTCAAATTTTATATAAGTTTATAGTTTTAGAACATGAAATTGATCCAGCCATTGCATTTGAAGAATTTGATTTTTTGAATAGATCTCAACTTGAAAAACTAGATAAAATCGCCAATAACTATGAATTTATCAAAAAACTAATTAAAATCAATCTTAGTGCTGATTGATCATTTGAAAGACTCAATCCAATAATTAAAGCAATTTTAATAAATGCAACATATGAACTTTTTGTTTTAGATAAAGCAATTGTTATTAATGAAGCTTTAGAAATTGGAAAAATGTTCTTTGATATTGAAGATTTTCAAACTAAGAAAAACCTTAAATTTATTAACGCTTGTTTACAAAGTGTTTTTAATGCATTAGTTATTTTAGAAAAAAGAAACAGAAAATTAGAAAATCCAAATGAAGATAAATAAATTGAATAAATCAATTATTTTATTAAATGATTATTGCAAAAAACAAAATATACAAATTAAAAATGTATTTGAGTTTGCAGAATTTATTGAAAAAAATATTTATAAAATTTCCTATTCTGAAATTATTAAGCAAATAAAAACACATTTAGATGTAACAAATGTTTGAGAAGATAAATTAATTTTAGACTTTCTTGAGTTTTTGCTTTTGCAAAAATTTTACAATAAAATAAAGTTAAAAAGAAACTTAAACCCTTATGTGGGTCTATCTACCAATGAGATTATTGAATTAAACGAATATAAAAGAAACAAATATATTGATTTTTTACTTTCTTTAGAAAAATTTGATGAGCATAATGTTTTTATCCAAAATTTATTAAAAATAATTAAGTAGGTTTATATGAATGATATTGAAAAATTAAAAAAAGAAATACGTGAAGAATTCCCCATCCTTAACAATATAGTTTATTTTGACAATGCAGCTCAAAGCTTAAAGCCTGTTTCTGCTATCGAAGCTATTAAAACTTATTACACTTATGAATCTGTTTCTGTACGTACAGGTGATACTCCATTAGGTAATAAAATTAATCAAATTTATAAACAAACTAAGAAAAAAATCGCGCAACTAATTAATTCTGATCCTGAACAAATTATTTATACAAGTGGAACTACAGACTCACTAAATACATTTGCATTAATGTTTAGTCAAATTATTAAACCTAACAAAAAAATACTAATTTCAGCTTACAATCACTCTAGTAATATGTTACCTTGAATTGAACTAGCAAAATCAAGAAATATTCAATTTGAAATTACTGAAGAGATTTTAGATAAAATTGATGATAATGTTCAACTTATTTGTCTATCACAAAGTACAAATAATTTTGATGTTAAATACAACATTGAAGAAATTTACACAAAAGCTCAAAAATTTGGAGCGATTGTATTAAATGATGCCGCTCAATCAATAACTCATGAAAAAGTGGATCAAAATTATGCTGATGTAATAGCTTTTAGTACGAATAAACTTCTTGGACCTTCTGGTTTGGGTATTTTAGCTATTAAAAAAGATTTATTAAAAAAGATTAGACCAACTCGTTTTGGGGGTGGTTCGGTTCACGAAATTGCTCCAGACGGTACATGAATTCCAAAGGAAACTATTCAAGCTTTTGAACCAGGTACACCAAATATTGCAGCTATATACATGTTTAATAAATCTTTAGATTTATTTTTAAGAATAGGTTATGACAATATTCAAAAAATCCTTTTGGAATTATCAAACTACTTATATGAAAAGTTAAGTAAGTTAGAAAATGTTGAAATTTATAGTAAAAAAGGTTCGATCATCACTTTATTTAATATTAAAAATATCAATGCTCAAGATGTTGCTACTTATTTAGGTACAAAAAATATTTATGTCAACGCAGGAATATTTTGTGCACCTTTTGTAAGAAATATTAAGAGTGAACGTTCTTATGTTAGAGTTTCACTTGCGATCTATAATAATTTTAGTGATATAGACAAGCTAGTAAATGAAATTGAAAATGGAGGTGATTTTTATGGATTTTAACCAAAATCAAGCTAGAGAAATTATTATGAATAACTACGTAAATAATCCAAAAGATAATTTAAGTACAAATCATAAGAGGGTTTATTCAACTTCATGTGCAGATCTTTTGGAAATTGATCTAGATTTTACTGATAAAATCAATAAAATCAGCACTGCTTCTAATGGATGTGCAATATTTGTAGCCTCAACAAATATACTAAAGAAAAAACTAATAAACAAAGAAATTCAACAAGCAAAAAAACTTATCGAAAGATTTATTAAGTTTGTTCATCAAGAAATAGAACTCAATGATGAAGAAATTCAAGAATTGGGTGACTTATGAGCTTTTTATAATGTTAAAACACATTTAAATAGAATTGATTGCGCGACATTAACTGCTAAATATATTTTAGATGAACTCAAGTAAATTTATTTTTCATATTGATTTTGACTCATACTTTGTAAGTGCTCTTAGAAGTATTTTTCCAGAATTAAAGGATAAACCTGTTGTTATAGCAACAAAATCAAGTAAAGCGATAATCAGCTCAGCTTCATATGAATTAAGAACATTAGGTATTAAAGCAGGTGACTCTGTTGCGACAGCATTAAAGAAAGAACCAAGGACTATAATTGTTGAACCGCGATATGAACTTTTTAGTGCTTTAAGCAATGAAATCTTTAGACACTTATACAATAATTACACTAAAAAAATTGATGTAGGTTCAATAGATGAAGTATATCTAGATATGAGCAAAATAGTAAATAATAAAATTAATGCAATTAATCTTGCAAAAAGCATCCAAAAGGAGATTTTAAATAAATTTAAAATTCCAATTTCAGTTGGCATTAGTCATACAAGATTTTATGCAAAAATGACAACAAATCTTGTTAAGCCTTTTGGTGTTGGTTTTACTGGGAAAAATGATATTGTTAAAAATTTTTATTCATTAGATATATCAAAAATTTTTGGTATTGGTAAAAAATCCGAAACAAAACTTAAACTTTTAAATATAAATAAACTTGAAGATTTAGCTAATTTAGATGAACAAGATCCAATAGTAAAATCGGTAATTGGACAAAATGGTTTTAAGCTTATTTCTTCAATCAAAGGTCATGAACTATCTGAAATCGAAGACTTCAAGAGCGAAATTAAAGGAATAGGACTTGAAAGATACATAGCAGAAACTACTGATGATAAAGCATTTCTTGAAGATAAATTAAATTACTTTGCATGGAAAATTTCTTCGAAAATGCAAAATAGAAACCTTGTTACAAATAACATCGTTGTTGGACTACGCTTTGAAAATAAAACTTGATTTAACAAATCAATTAAATTACCAAACTACACAAACGAATACAAAGAAATACTAAAGCATGGAAAAATTCTTTTAAATGTGGTTTTTGATGAAGATAAAATTGTTTATGGTATAAGACTTAGAGCTAATGATTTATTGCCTAGTTTTAACGTATCGGTGAAGAGAAATTTATTTGAAACAGACGAAGAATCAATGGAAAAATCCGAAGTAGAAAAACTTGTAGAAGATATTAATTTTCAACTTAAAGGAAAGTTTTTACTAACAGGATCAGAACTAATGGAAAACAAAAAGAAGAAAAGACATCAACTAGAATTTATTGGTGAAGATATTGAAGAATAAAATATTACATTTTAGTAATATAATGTAAAATATAAAAGGAGAAATTATGAGAATAGGTATTTATGGGGGAAGTTTTGACCCAATTCATAAAGGACATATAAAAATAGCTGAAATAGCCATAAAAGAACTAAACTTAGATAAGTTATTTTTTGTTCCAGCTTATATCTCACCTTTTAAAACTAATAAAAATATTGTTTCTGCTGAACACAGAATAAATATGATTAATTTAGTTAAACCGGAAAAAACTGAAATTTGTGACTTTGAAATTAAAAGAAATAATCCAAGCTACACAATTGATACAGTTAAATATTTAAAAAATAAATATAAAGAAGATAATTTATTTTTAATAATTGGAAGCGATAATATTAATTTACTACACAAATGAAAAGATATTGATGAAATTGCATCTCTTGTAAAAATTGCTGTTTTTAGAAGAACAAAAAATATTAACAAAACAAATATTAAAAAATACGATTGCTTACTATTACAAAATTCTATATATGAGTATTCATCTACAGAATTTAAAAAAGGATATTTAGATACTGTAGATAATAAAGTTATCAATTACATTGGTGAAAATAAATTGTATTCGAAAGAATTAGTTCACAATATGTTAAGTGCTAAAAGAGCCAAACATTGCGTTGCTACTGCAGAATTTGCAACATCATTAGCTAAAAGCGTTGGATATGATGCTAAAAAAGCTTACTTTGCTGGTTTATTTCATGATATTGCTAAAGAGTGAGAGCCTAATAAGTCATTAGAATTTATAAGAAGCATTTTAGGAGAAGAAGTTAATGTTCCAAAGCATGAACTTCATCAAATCTCTGGTTCACTTTGAGTTAAATATATTTATAAAATAAATGATGAGGATATAACTCATGCAATAAGAGTGCACACAACAATGAACGAAAATGGTGTATCTAAATTAAATACACTAGACAAGATTATATATATTGCTGACAAAATTTGTATGGGCAGAAAGTTTCCTGGAATCCAAAAATTAAGGGAAATCGTTCATGAAGACTTAAATAAAGGTTTTGCATTAGTTGTTAAAAAAACATATATGTTTGAGAAAGAAAAAGGTACAAAATTCTCTGATTGACAAGAAAAAATTTACCTAGACTACATTAAAGAGGTTGAAAATTATGAAGCATAGATTACAAAAAATCCTTTCTGAATCTGGTATAGCATCAAGAAGAAATTCAGAACAATTAATCAAAGATGGCAGAGTAAAATTAAACGGTAAAATAGCAACTTTAGGAGACAAAGCTTCATTTGGTGATGAAATTTTAGTAGATGATAAACCAATTAAGCGAGAAGAAAAAGTCTACTTTGTAATGAATAAACCTCCCAAAACTGTTTGTACATTAAAAGATAATTTTAATAGAACAACTGTTACAAGTTTAGTTGATACAAAAGCTAAAATTTTTCCTGTAGGTAGATTAGATTACGACACAACAGGTGTTCTACTTTTAACAAATGATGGCGATTTGTGTAATAAATTAATTCACCCAAGATATCAAATTTTAAGAAAATATAGAGCTAGATTGGATGAACCACTTACTAGTGAAGAACTTAAAACATTAAATAAACCTGTTTTAATTAAAAACAAACCTTCATTCCAAAAGGTTGAACAATTAGATACTAAAACATATTTAGTTTCTCTTTCAGTAGGAACTTATCACCATGTCAAAGAATTGTTTGAAACCGTATCAAGAAAGGTAATAAACCTTAAAAGGGTTGAATTTGCGGGAATAACATGTGAAAAAATACCTGTGGGAGAATATAGAAAACTTAATTTTAAAGAAGTTAGAATGTTAAAAGTTTTAATAGAGGAGAAAAATGAAAAAATAAAAAAATTTAGTTTATTTTTTGCTTCAATTTCTCCATTTATTTTAATGACTCAAAGTTGCTTCAATTCGAGTTTTGATAGAAAAGCTGAATCAGAAAATAAAGAATTTGAAAGCAAGATTAAAAACTACCTTTCAAGAATTGAACTTAAAAACAATGAATTTAAGAATTTCTTAAACAATAAAAACAATCCAAATATCCCATTAAATAATATTAAAGATTTTTATGAAGAGCCTAACAACATAGCGATTGAATTATCTACTCATCTAAATAATTTTATTAGTGAATTATCTAAATCTAGAAGTGATTTAGTTGAATTTAACAAATTAAATATATTAATTGAACCTTCGTTGGAAGAAAATGAAAATAAATTAGTTGATTTAATTAATAAATTGAATTTTATTAGTAATGATGTAAAGAAACTTGTTGAAGAAAAACAAAATCTAACAAAGAATGATGACGATGCATATTCAACTTTAATACAAGATATTAAAAATCACCTTTCTGGAGGGCTTTTTGTTGGTCAAACACAAAACAATACAATAAAATTCTTCAAGGATTCTATTAATTTATTATTACACTTACCTTTAGGTGAAGATTGTGATTGCAGAAACATTTTTTATAAGTCCAATTATTATGATTCAAGTGTGATTGATGTAAATTATAATCTTATCAAAGCATACTTAGGATTTAACTCCGAAAATGGCAACACTTCAGAAGAAGAATATCAAAAATTACTAAAAATACACACACACGCTCTAGCAAACATCATTAGAGAATGATTATTTATTACAGTTGAAAATGATGATAATCAAAAAAATGCTAGATTTAGACTAAATCAATGAGTTGATTCAATTAAAAATGATAGCAAAACATTAAATTACATAAATTCAAATGAAAAACTAAAAAGCTTATTTGAAATTATATCTTTAAGTTTGGATGCATTAAATAAATCTATTCAAGAAATTAACAGTAATAATTCAGGCAAATATCCTTTTGATAAATTTCTAAGTTTTATTGTAGATGTTGACAAAGACTCAAAAACACTTAATGATGGTATTATGGGTCAATTAAACAATACAATTAATGAATTTTATCAATTTTTGGATAGTAAAGGACAATAGTAATTCTGTCGCAAAAATAAAAGTTGACTAATAATATAACGTCAACTTTTATATTACAATTTTATTCAATTTGAACTATTATTTTTTTATCAATTCATTATTGTATGATAAAAAAGCGCTATTTACTATCCATTCTTTAATTTTTTCTGTTGAAGTATTAGACATAGTCATAGCTATTCTTATTAATGCCTTAATATTAGCAGCTTCATATTTTTTAGTTGTTGGAGTAAGTTTTCCTGCTGTGAATTCATTAATCTTTATTAATACCATTTCATCAAAAATTTTACTTTCTTCATAAATTAATCTCTTTTTAATCATTTGTCAATGAATTTCAGGATTCTCGTTTTCACCAATCAAGGTTTTAATAAAATCAACAATCACATAATATCTCATGTGATTTTTAGGATTTACTCTTGATCTGATTTTTTCATTATCAACTATTCTTTTCAATTCATTCATAGATCCTCAATTTAATTATACTTTTAATTTACTAAAATACAGACAAATATAAAAAAATAGGAATTTTTCCACAAAAATTCCACTTTTAACTATGTTGAACTGAAACTGTTATTTATCATAAAAAATTGTAGTGTTTTTGCATCATTATCTTTTTTACCGTTATATAAGATATGAATGATTCTTTTATTTTCATCAATTAAATTAATAAATTTATTATTATCAGTTATTTTAAGTAATTGTTGATTAAACACTTCAATAAATAATAAAGCTTTTCTACCAAAAAACATGAATAGCAAGCCTTTGAAAAATTTTGATTTTTTAATGATTATTTTGTAATTTAAGCAAATTATAACTATTTTCTTGTTTGTGAAAAAGAATAATAGAAAGAAAAAAACTCAACTAATTAAACATATCAATGAAATAAACAATGATAAATAATTATGCGTTGAAAACGCCATATATGTTCCCCATCAAACAAAAAGAACTATTAATATTAGAATTACTATATTTATATATAATCAAAAATTAAATTTTTGATAGTAATTTTTATTCTTCATCTTTTGTTTCTTCTAAAACTTTAAGTTCTTCGTTTGATATACTACGTGTATATTTACAATTTGGGAAGTTTTTACATCCTACAAATTTTTGCTTTTTCTTGTTTCTTCTAATAACAAGAATTCCTGAATCTTCTGGACATGACTCTTCTAAAGCAATTTGAGTTAGAATTGTTTTTTCCATTGTATCTTTTGCTTTATCAAAAGTATCATTAAATTTTTCTCAAAAACTAGTCATAACAATATTTTTTGAAACTTTTTCTTCAGCAATTAAGTCAAGTTCATCTTCAACTTTAGCAGTATACTCTTCATTAATTATATTGCTAAATGAAGTAGTTAACTTATCAATAACATTTTTCCCAAAAACTGTTGGAATTAAAGATGAAGATTTTGAAACAACATATTCTCTATCTTTGATAATCTTAACAGTTGTTGCAAATGTTGATGGACGTCCTACTTTTATCTTATCCAACATTTCAATTAATGAACCATCAGTGTATCTTGGTGCTGGTTTGGTTTCATGGTCAGTAAATTTAAACTCTTTTACCTTAACTTCTTGATTTAACTCATAGTTAGGATCATTTAATTCAACTTCTTTTTCATCATCTATAATGTAATATCCATCAAATTTAATTGATGAAAAATTATTTTTAAATTTATACTCACCATTCTCATATGTGTATGTCTTAATTGTTCTAATAGGTTGAGAAATCAATGATTGCATTGTAATTTTATAAATTAGTTTATAAATTGCATACTCTTGTTTTGTCATTTCTGGATATAAAGCAACAGCTTTTTCAGGAGTTAGTTCAATATCAGTAGGTCTTATAGCTTCATGGGCATCTTGATCACCAGAAAATCCTTTTACTTCAGAAGCGATATATTCTTTTCCAAATTGTTTCTCAATATAAATCTTAGCAACATCAATAAAGCTTTGACTAAGTCTTGATGAATCAGTACGTGGGTATGATATAAGTCCACCATCTCCAAACCCTTCATAAAGTTTTTGAGCAGCTGATTGTGTAACTTGCGCAGAATAAGGACTCTTTTTATATAAAGCAGCTTGCTTTAATGGTGTTACTGAAGCCATTTTTTTATCAACAACATTAATATCAATAACCTTTATTATTTTCTTTGCTGTTTCAAAATGTTTTTTAATTGCATCAATTTCACTAGGTAAAATTCAATCTCTTTTATCGCTTGGATTGTTTGAATTAATATAGTTGGCCACTACTTTAGATTGACATAAAGCTTCCAATTTAAAATATTGTTCCGGAATAAAAGATTCAATCTCTCTTTCTCTATCAACAACTAATTTTAGTGCAATAGATTGAACACGTCCAGCACTAGCTTTAGTTGGTGAATTAGATATTTTTTGATTTATTAGATAACTAAGCCTAAATCCAATAATTCTATCAAGCATTCTTCTTGCTTTTTGTGCTTCAACAAGATTATAATCTATCAATCCAGGTTTTTCAATGGCCTTCAAAATAGCATTTTTGGTGATTTCATTATATTTGATTCTATTGTATTTATCTTTAACGTCAAGATATTCAACGAGATGCTCACCGATTGCTTCTCCTTCACGGTCAGGGTCAGTTGCAATAAAAATTCGGTCACACTTTTTGGCTAAAGTTTTTAATTTCTTTATTAACTCTTTTTTACCTTTTTCTAAGGTATATGATGGTTCTCAAGTATCAATATTTATTCCTAAACCATATTGACCACTAGTTTTTAGCTTAGCGATATGACCAACGCTAGCTTCAACTATATAATCCTCACCTAATATTTTTTTAATTGTATTTACTTTATTAGGTGACTCCACAATAACTAATGTTTTCATATATTTAATATTTATACCACAATTTACAAAATTCAATAATATATTGATTTTTTCTATTGAACATAAATTAAAAATAGACTTATTTAAGTCTATTCATTTAGCGATAATATTGCAACAGTTTCAAAGTGCATGGTATGAGCAAAAATATCATAAGCTTTATAAAAATCAATTTTATATTCTTTTAGTAGAAATTCTAAGTCCCTTAATTGAGTTTTAAAATCGCAAGAAATATAAATTAATTGACTCGGTTTTCATTCCAAAATTTTTTCTATTAATTCTTTATCAATTCCAGATCTTGGAGGATCTAAAACTAATGTTGTCTTTGAAAAATTAAAGTTTCTCTTTTCGATTTTTTTAGCGTCTCCAACAATATATTTGTTATTTATTAGTGGAATATTATTAATCAATAAATTTTTTGATGAGATTTTTATTGCATTTTGATTAATTTCTATTCCATAAAGACTGATATTGTCTCGATATAATGAAATGCCTAGAGTTCCAACACCACAATATAAGTCAATCAGTTGATTGTTATTCCTATTAAAATACTTACTAATATCATCAATAATTTGAGAAAAACTTAGCGTATCGATTTGAAAAAAAGAGTCAATGTCTACATGAAACTCTTTAGAGTTTAATGTAATTTTAATTTCATTATTTGAAAACTTCTTAGCAAACAATACTCTGTTTCTATTATTTACTATTTGTATCTCGTGAACGTTAATGTTATTAAAAAGTGTTTTTATTTCATTTGCATCAATTTTATTATTATTAACCAAAAGTTTTACAACACACTCGTCATTATCGTAAATTCTTCCGATTATTTCATAAATATCTAGGTATTTTAGTCTATCTAAAGCTTTTAAGATCTGCTTTATATTACTAAACAATTTTTCATTGTCGACAATTGGGCATTCGCTAATTTCTACCAATTCATTAGTATTAAAAACATAACTAAACAAAGTGTTTATATTTTTAACTTTTCTTACAACAAATTTTGATTTATTACGATAATTATTAATATTTTTAGATTTACTAATTTTTATTTCTTCACTTAATAAATTGGGAAATTTTCAATTAAAAAACTTATTAATTAATTCAGACTTCAATCTTACTTGTTCGTCATATTCTAATCCATATAAAGGAGCAGAACCTGAAATTGTATAAAACATATCTGTTTTTTCTCTTTTATTGGATGTTTGCAAATATTTAATAATTGACCCAAAAGAGTAATTTGAAAGAACTTTATTTATCTTAACTATGGCTCTTTCTCCAGTAAATAAACCAAGTACAAAAATTGGTTTTCCATCAAAAAAGCATTTTCCTAAGCCTTCATAAGTTATTTCAGTACATTCTAATTCAATAATAGAATTCACTTCCAATTTATTTTTCATTTAATGTCTTTTCTATTTTTGCTAATAATTCTTCAATATTGGAATCTAACATATCAATCTTTTTATTAACATCTTCAATTATTTCAATGTCACTTTGATTATCTGACTGAAAGCTGATCTCTTCTTTAATTGTCTTTTGAGTTTTTTTAATAACACCATTAGCAAAGTTATCAATCTTTATCTTAGAGAATTTATCATCAGTTTTGGAAAATGAATATTGCTTAATAGAATCAAGATGTGTGAAACCTTCTTTATCTCTTACTAAAATTACATCGCTGTCTCTTGTTGAATAAATTTCATTAATAATATATGGATCGAATTTTCTATTTTTGAATAATAATTTACCTCTATTATTTTTAGAAACGTAGAGAATATCTTTAGCACGTATTTTTTTAATCATTCCATCATCTGTTAAAAGAGTTAAAACATCATTATTTTGAGCCACAGTAAAGGCGACGATATAATCATTATTTGCTAAATTAGATCCTTTAATACCTTTGGCTTTAGTTCCGTAAATATTTATATCATTTTCAGTGTATTTATTACATAAACCAAAGCTGGAAACTAGAATAACATCCTTTGAACCATTACTTAAACAAGCATTAACAACTCGATCATCAGCAGATATATTTATTGCAGTATAAGTTTTTACAGTTCTGGTTACTTCAAATTCCTTTATTGGTGTTCTTTTTACTATACCATTTCTTGTGGCGATAGTCACAAATAAATTGCTATTTCAATCGCTAACTTCTATAACACTAACTACTACTTCACCACTTTGTAAATCTACAAAGTCTGAAAGATGAACTCCATTTTCCTTTCACTTACACTCTTCAATTTTATAAATAGGGATAATAGCATAATTACCAAAGTTAGTAAATATTAAGAGTGTATCCATTGTATTTACTTGATTGTAAAATGTTAAATAATCTTCATCCTTAAGAACATATGTAGAAAAATCATTCGACTCAATAACTTTTTGGCTCAGACGTTTAATATATCCAAATTTAGAAATTGCTACATTGATAATTTCTTCTTTGATTAAGTCTTTTTCATCATAATCAAAACTGTATTCTCTATCTGCAATTTGAGTTCTTCTAGGTGTAGGAAATTCATTTTTTAATTCTTTTAGTAGATTAATTAAATAAAAAATAAATTTATCATTATTTTCTAATAAAGAATTAATATAACTGATTTCATTTTCTAAATAATCTTTTTCATTATTAAACTCATTATAATCGGTCTTTGATAATTTATAGAGTCTTAATTCTGCAATTGCTGTTGCTTGGTTTTTGGTGAAGCCAAAAACATTCATCAAATCATTTATAACACCAATCTTTGAACCTTCACTTTTTCTAATAACTTCAATAATTTGATCAGTTATTTCTGTTACTTTAAGAAAACCCAAAACAATTTCTAATCTTAGTTTATGCTTTTCCAAATCATAAGTAAGAGTTTTAGTCTTAATATCAGTTATATGCTCAATGTATGAATCAATCAAATTATTTAAATTAAGTAATTGAGGTGAATTATTTTTAATAACCATATTGTTATAACTATAATTAATTTGTAATTTAGTCTTTGAGAATAAATATCTCATAATGCTTTTTTCATTAGCATCTTTATCAAGGGTTATTACAATTTTGATCCCTTCACGATCTGATTGGTCCTTAATTTCTAAAACACCATCAATTTCATTTTGTGAAATTAGTACATCAATTGAATAAACCAAATCAGATTTAACTACTCCAAATGGTATTTCAGTGATTTCAATATACTTATTTTTATTATCGTTAGTAATTGTGAATTTTGAAAAAAGTTGAATTTTATTTTTTATAGTTCGACCGGTATCGAATGATTCTTCAATCCCTTTTGTCCCATAAATTACTCCACCAGTTGGAAAATCAGGACCTTTTACAATTGAGAGTAATTGAGAAAATGATAAATTAGGATTTTGTAATTTAGCAATAGTAGCATCAATAATCTCTTCAAAATTATGTGGAGGCATTTCGGTAGCCATACCAATTGCAATCCCTGTTGTTCCATTGATTAATAAATTCGGAAAAATTGAAGGAAGTACAGCAGGTTCAAACTCAGAATCGTCAAAGTTGGGAACAAAATTAACAGGATTTTTCTTTAATTCACCCAAAATTAATTCGGCCACCTTACTCATTCTTGCTTCAGTATAACGCATAGCAGCGGCTCCATCGTTGTCAATTGAGCCAACATTACCGTGCATATCAACAAGAGGCATGGCATTTTTTCATCATTGTGCCATATTAACCATAGCTTCGTAAACTGAACTATCACCATGAGGATGAAATCTACCAATTACATCGCCAACAACACGAGCTGATTTTTTGAATGGTTTATTATGAAAAAGTCCCAATTCATACATTGAGTACAAAATTCTTCTTTGCACAGGTTTTAGACCATCTCTTACATCAGGAAGAGCTCTTTGTTGAATGATATACTTAGAATATCTCCCGAATCTATCGGCCATAATTTTGTCTAATGATTCATTAATTATCTTTTCAATTACATTATTTTTATCCATGTTTTACCTTTTTTATTAACTAATTATATATTATTTTATAGTATCAATTTGAGTTAAATTTTTCACATTTTTTATAATTTGACTCATTTTTTGTCAAATAAGCGTTAAATTTTGTGTATTTTAGCTAAATTTACCTATTTTTTAGTATAAAAAGGAAAAAAATTTTGTAAAATAATATTGAAAAGAGGACTTATGACAAAAAAAGAATTTATTAGTAAAATCGCTGAAAGATGCGACGTTCCAGTAAAAGAAGTAGATAAATTTTTCGATGCGTTCGTTTTTGTTCTTAAAGAAGAATTAATTGCTGAAGAAAGAGTTCAACTTTCTGATTTAGGAACATTTACAACACAAATCAAACGTGGACGTACAACAACAAATCCTTTTAGTCCTACTAAAGAAGTGATTACTGTTCCTGAAAAACGTGTTGTTAAGTATAAACCATCAAAATATTTACGTGAATTAGTTGACTTTTAATAACTAATTAACGGTATAAAATCTAATATTCCTGGGAATGTTAATTCCACTTCCTTGGAATATTTTTTTATATTCAAATAGGTTATTGAAATGTCTTCAATCATAAAATTTTCAACTACCTCAGGTTCAACTATTAAAAACTTATTTTCCACAAAAAAATATAAAACATAAAATGCAATTCCTCCAGATTTTTTAATCTTTAACAAAAATCAAGTTGGTGTATTTTAAAGTTGGATTTTTCTATCCGACTTCCATGCGTGCTTTTAGCTTCAAAAGCAATGAACATTCCTTTTAAACATCCTCAGTAATCAACTGTAGACTTACCTTTCGCAAGCTTTTTATTCTCATTGTTTTTTAATTCAACACTTTTCTTTTCTATATAAGCGATGTTATTTTTTATATAAAAGTTGCAAGTTAAATTCAATATTGTTTCTAAAAACATACCTCTATTTTTATGTAATATCATTTCATTATTAATATGACAAAAAACTTATAGATGAACAAAAAGCGAACATATTTTTATAAAAAAATTTCCTTTTATTTCTATAATTAATTATAAAAAGTAAATAAATAATATATTATTTATATATTGGAGGATTTATGAAAAAAACAATTATTATTGGTAACTGAAAAATGAATAAAACATATACTGAATCAGTAAAATATGTTAAAGATTTTGAAAAATTATATAAACAAAATTTAAATAAAATTATTCCTAATTTAACCTTTGGTGTTGCTGTACCTTTTGCTAATTTAGCAGTATCAAAATTAAATGAAGTTAAAGAATTAAACTTTGCAGCTCAAGATATGTCATTACATGAAAAAGGTGCTTACACAGGTGAAGTATCTTCAGATATGATTGTAGATCTTGGAGCAAAATATGTTATTTTAGGACACTCAGAAGTTAGAAGTTATCACTGCGAAACAGATGAAATCGTTAACAAAAAAGCTAAATTAGCTCTTGCAAAAGGTCTAACTCCTATTATTTGTGTTGGTGAAACTCTTGAAGAATATGAATCAGGTAGAACAAAAGAAGTTGTTGCTCAACAACTAGCAGCATCACTTAAAGATTTAGATTTAAGCAAAATTATTTTAGCTTATGAGCCAGTTTGAGCTATAGGAACTGGTAAAGTTGCAACACCAGAAATTGCTGAAGATGTATGTAAATTTATAAAAGAAAAAACTTCTAAAGATTTAGTTGTACAATACGGTGGAAGTGTATCACCTAAAAATATTAAAGAATTACATGACCAAGCAAGTATTGATGGATTCTTAGTGGGTGGAGCTTCATTAGAACCTGAAAGTTTCTTAGCATTATTAACACTAGGAAAATAATAAATAAATAACTACAAATTGTTAAAGAAAAAGTTGACAAATAAATAATGTCAACTTTTTGTTTAAAATTTAAGTTTGGGCTTATAATCAAGGCATAAATATAATTAAAACAATTAGTATATTAGCAATAATTAATCAAAATAATGACACTTTTTTTCTATATAAAATAAATGAAATTATAACTGAAATAGGAACATAAATATATAGAACTATTAGTCTTCATCCACTAAAGAATATTACTTTTTGACTACTAAAGTTTAATTTAAAATAATCGTTGATTGAATCGTTAAAGATTAAATATGGAAAGATTACGCTAATTATTAATTGCAGCGCTAATGAAATTACAATACCCGCAACTACAGGTTTTAAGATAATAATTAAACGCTTTAGAATTGGAGAGTCATTAAATTTATTTAAATACTTCATTGAGTAAAACATCATTAAAATCGCTGGTGCAACAAAGAAAATATAAGTAACAATTGTTAATAAATGCCCATACCAACTTCCATTACTTATAAAATATCCAGTAAAGAATGCAAACTTTGTTGAGATAATTCCTGGTGTTGAATTGGAAACTGTAAAAACATTATTAATCATCGTCTCATTAATATTGATATCAAAATTCTTTGCGATAAATAGTCACATTCACTTAAAAATTGGCATGAATACTTGACCACCACCAAAAACACTTAGCGATGCAAAAACCAAAAATAAACAGGTGGATAATAAAACAACTATGAACATTATTTATCTCCATTTTGCTTTTTCTTAGCTTTTTTATAAGATAAAAATTGAAATAACCCAAAACAAATAAATACAATTATCATAACAACAATAGGGATATTAAATGGACTTGGAATAAATAAACAAAAAGCGAAAGTAAATAAAAATAATATCAATCATAAAGGCATAGAAATTTCTTTTTTACTTGACTTCATATATTCATAACCAAACGCTAGTAATACACCACTAATAGCAGTTAAAACACCAACTGAAATAACACTAATGAAATTTTGCGGTAATAAGTAAATTAGAAAATAAAATAAATATGCAAGTAAAATATGTGGAAGCATTGCAAAAAAGGTAATTATTGCACCTTTTCAAAATCCAAAAACTTTAATTGCTAAATATGAAATTGCTTCAATTACTGAAGGTCCTGGTAGCATATTTGAAACTATAACAATTTTGTCGAACTCTTCAACTGTAATTCACTTTTTCTTATCTACTGCTTCATTTTTTAAAACTGGCATTAGAGCATTACCTCCACCAAAACCGATGAAGGTCATTTTTATAATCAGAAGGATCATTTCTCAGGCTCTTGGCTTCTTTGACATTGTTTCTCCTTAAATTTCAACTAAAAAAACAACCTTTAGGGTTGCTTTAATGATATGGGGCGAACGACGGGATTCGAACCCGCGAATGACGGGACCACAACCCGCTGTGTTAGCCGCTTCACCACGTTCGCCATGCCTATTAATTATATATTAAAATATAAATTTATAAAATATTTATTTCACTATTTAAAACATATAAATTTTAGCGTTTATAAAAGGAAAATACTCTCTCAATTATTTTGAGAAAACTTTTTTGTTTATTTGGGTGTATTGCATTTTGCACACTAAAATAATTCAATATTCATGGTGAATTTCATTTAAATATTAATTTGATATAATTAATGAAATTTGGAGGGTATATGAAAAATTTCTTCAACGATTTAATAAAAGAACTAAAAGTAAAGAGACCAGCTAATGGATTAATTTTCGGATTATTGACATTATTTTTAGGGTGAACAGGAATAAATTGATGATACATTAAGAAAAATAATTTATTTTATGCTTCAATAGCAATTACAATTATAGCTATTATTATTCCAACAATATTTATTTTTGTACCAATTTTGTCAATGATTCTATCTATTATTCCTACAGTTTGATCTTTAGCAAACTTTATTTATGGAATTATAGTTATTATTAAATCTTTTGAAAATAAAAACAACAATTACGAGGTGCACGTATAATAAAAAAGCTCATTTGAGCTTTTTTATTATACGTATTTTTCTGGGTGTTTAGATTTCATCTCTTTTAGGAAATCTTCTTTACTTAACTTACCGTATTTGTTCATTAAATGAACACATTCTTCATATTCATTTAATGCTCATTCAGTGTCTTCAAAACCTCCAACACTTGTAATTCCAGGACGCTTTCAGTTTTTGTATGTGCTAAAGAATGTTTCAACAGATTTTATGAATTCTTTTGGCAAATCATTGATAGAATTAATTTTATCTAAACGATAATCATCATGGTGAACAGCTACTAATTTTGTATCAGTTTCTCCATCATCAATCATTTTCATAGCTCCAATAATTCTTGCGTTTAATTTAACACCAGGTGCAAACACTTCTGGAGAATAAACTAAAACATCAAGTTCATCACCGTCTCAATCAAGTGCTTCTGGAACAAAACCGTAGTTACATGGATAAACAAAATCTCCTCTTAAAATTCTATCTACTTCAATTTCGTTTGTTTTACGGTTATATTCATATTTAATATTTGAATTTTTTTGTATTTCAATTTTAACTTGTATTACATTTTTCATAATTTAAATATTACCACTTTTTTATTTTTACTGAATATTGCAAATTTAATTAATGGTTAAATTCAGAAAATTTGCTTAAAATTGATTCATACAATTCAATTCTTGGGTTTCTGCTCTTTGTTGTTCTTTCGATAAAGCTACCATAACTTGCGTTACCTGGAATTAGAATATATGACGCTGATCAATCTCTAGTTTCTCATTGCTTAGTTGTTGGATTATAGAATTGTTCTTTATTGTTTAAGTCTAAATTACCATAAAGTTTACCAACTGCTGATGTGTTTATCAAATTATTAACTAATTCATAATCACTAACTGCTTTAGCATCTTTAGTAAAGTTATCATTAAAGTCATTGATATCATCACCCACTTTCATAACTACTCTAAAGGCTACATTTTTACCTTCTTCAATTTCTAATTTATTTGTGCTAACAAAATTCATTCTTTCTTCTTTAGAACTGGTACCTGTTGTAGTAGTTCAAGGTTTGTCACTAGTTCCAGATGCATTAGTACCCTTCATTCATCAAATTCAATTTGGCATATATGCATTATCTAGACCAAGTTTATTTAAATTTAATTTTGATGGATCAATTTGGCTTCTTTGTTGTCTGTTTGAATTAAACATTACAACACCACCATGGTCATAAACATATTTAATGAATTCAATTGCACCTTTTACTTCAGTTGAAACTGCTGAATTAACAAATTTAGCTCATTCTGCACCATTGTAAGTTTGATTATTTAACAATAGTCAATTTTGGTAAGCTATATTATTTAATACTGTCTCATCTAAATCCATGAATACTACCGGAATGTATTCGTTTTCATTTGTTGCTTGAATTTCAACTGTTGTATTTTGTTCACTTTTATGTACTATGACTTTATTTGTCACAATATTTTCTTGCTTACTCATTACATCAAAAGCATGTTTAGCTAAATTATATATTGTAAGGCCCATAGCACTTTTTTCAGGTGCTAAAGTGTTCCATAAATTCGATGATGCGTTTAGTTTTGAATTTAGCGCAACTTTAGCAAGAGCTTTTTGATCTTCAAGTTCTTTAGCATGATCCTTTTCCATTTTTTCAATTTTTGCTTTAAGTTCGTTAACTTCCTTACTATCTGTGCATGAAATTGCTGTTGATAATAATGGAAGAGCAACAACTGTTGAAACTAATCCCAAAGTTAATATTTTTCTTTTATTCATTTTTCTCCTTTACATAAATAATTATGATTATAAATTATCTTTTTGATTTATCATATGGTACCCCAAGAGCTTCAGGAGCTACGGTTTTTCTACTAAATGCAATTAAAGTTATAATCGTTACAACGTATGGTACGGCTTGGAATAAGAACCCATATCTCTTAATTGATGCGATTTCAATAACACCATAGAAAGATCAAGAATATAAGAATGCAAATGCAAGTGAAACAAAGACTGAATAGTGAATTTTTCACTGAGAAGTAATCATAATTGACAGAGCCATAAATCCTAATCCTTGCACATCAATTGATTTAACGAATAATGTTCATTGCATTTGAACAAAAATTGAACCAGCAACTCCAGCAACCAATCCAGAAATGAATATTCCTTGTCATTTCATTCTTGAAACGTTAATACCTGCTACATCTGCAGCTTGAGGGTTTTCACCTATTGCTTTAAATCTTAAACCTCATCTAGTTTTTTGTATCACAAAAATACTAATTACAACTATCACTATAGTAATAAATATTTTTCATGAAACTAAATTTTCTCATGAATTTGGTGATGGATTTAATGTTAGCTCAGTTGTTCCATAGTTTTGTAAAATTCCAGCCCCTTGTTTGGTTTGTAAAATATATATACCAAATGCTGAAATACCTGTAATCAACAGAGAAATTGCAAAACCTGCAACAGTTTGATTTCCTTTAAGTTTTATAGTCATAAATCCAAAAATTAATGCAAACAATCCGGTGATTAAAGATGCTAAAAATGTAATTGGAATTTGGAATCACATATTAATACTTGATTGTTCAAATATAAGATCCGTTAGTATAAAACTTATAAGGCATGTGATAAAGGCTCCAAAAACAACAAAACCATTAATAGCTATGTTTACTATACCTACCCTTTCAGAAAATATCCCTGATATAGATCCGAGTAATAATACACAGAAAATTAAGGTTGCAAAAATAACAACAGTTACTGACATTATTTTTCCTCCTCAACTATTAAATTGGTTTTCTTAAATATTTTTGTATTAATGAATTTTCTAAACGTATCTTTAAATAGTTCATCTTTATAATGTTTAAATTTAAGTTTATTTTCGCGTTTTGTATTCTTATAATATGAAATATAGTCTTGATATACATCAAGTCCAGCTAGTCTAACTTTCTCATTATAATCAAATTTTAATCTAGCTAACTCCGAATATATTAAGTTAATGTCAACATCTTTTTTATTTAAGTCTTTTCGTAATTTACTTGTTTGACTTAAATATTCTTTAGTTTCTGAATTAAATTCTTTTTTTCTTTCAGTAGCAAGTTTTTTAACTTCTTTTACTCTAGAGTTGTGTTTATTTGTCATGTTCTTTTTCTCTGCATAGTATTCTTTTCTGACTTTTCAATACTCTTTGTTTTTAAGAATGATAATTCATTTTAGTAATGATTTTATTGGAGTAATTTTATTAAACACAATAGCTATAGCAATAATAAAAATCATTAAACCTGTAACGATTGGATAAAATTCTTTAACAACTCCTAATTCAGAGAATAAAGGAACTTTTGCAGTATAAATAATACTATAGAATACACTTGAGAATAAAACTCCGATTGGATTATTTAATGCAATTAAAGCGATTGCTATTGATTCAAATCCCATAGCGATCGGTCCTGCTTCTAGCCCTGTAATAGCCTTATCTTTAATTACAAACAAGAAGAATCCAGCAATTCCTCCAAGTGCACCAGAAATTGAAAGAACACTAATGGTTAATACCTTTTGGTTTACTCCAACATAATCAGCATTATGTTTGTTTAAACCGATCATCTTCAATTTATAACCAATTGATGTATTTTTATAAATAAATAAAAATACTAAAGCAAGTACTATTAATAGTATAACTCCGATTATTTTGAATGTTTCAATTTGAGTTGTTGTTATTGATAGTCTTGAAGTTGTGTAAGGAAGAGTTGAAAGAAAAGTGTCAATATTATCGCTTGATAAAGGTATTAAAATCTCATTCTCTTTTGCTAATAATCACTTACCAACACTAACAATAATTCAGTTTAAGAAAATTGTTGAAATAACTTCATGAACATTAAAATATGACTTTAATAACCCTGAAATTAATCCACAAATAAAACCAACAACTATAAATAAGATCATTGAAACAAATAGTGTTATTGTTGATGGTTCAAAATTTCTACTTAAAATTAAGAATGAAAAGAATAACAATGCTGGTAAGGTCATTTGTCCTGATACCCCAACATTAAAATATCCAGTCTTAAAAGCAACAGCTATAGCTAAACCTAAAAAACCAAATATTGTGAAATATAACCAAAAGTTTGAAATATTATATTCATTAAAGGCAGAAGATATTAGACTTGAAATAAATTCAAATGGATTTCCAAAGCTACCATTACTAATGAAGATATAAAATCCATATGCAACTCCAGAAAGAATCATACCTACTACAATCGCCCAAAGCGAACTAAAAACTTTTTTTAATGTGCTTGTACCATTTTCAAAAGTTAAAACTTTTTGAAGTTTATATTTTTTATCACTAAATTGTTCATTAAGAGAATTAATGAATTTATTATCTTTTGTTTTATTCATTTTCACCTCCATTTTTCTTATGTGACATATAAACTCCTATTTCAGCTCTGCTTAAGTTTTTAGATTCTCTGACTACACTAAGTTGTCCTTCATTAATAACTGCGATTGTATCTGCCAGTGCAATAACTTCATCTAGTTCATAAGAGATAAGTAAAATTCCTTTTCCTTTACTTTTTTCTTGCAATATCTTTTCATGAATATTTTTAATTGCACCAACGTCTAATCCACGAGTTGGTTGTAAAATAATTATAAAATCGTGAGGATTTTCCATCTCTTTTCCAACAATGAATTTTTGTTGATTTCCACCAGATAAAGATCTTGAAAGTGAATTACCTTTTCTAGCCCCTCTAACATCGAATTTATCAATAATGATATCTAAATCTTTCTTAATATTTTTTCTTCTAAAAACTCCAAATTTTACATATTTAGAATCTCACAATCTTCTAGACTGCATGTTATCAAAAACTGTATAGTCTAAGATCATCGAGTGTTTATGTCTATCACTGGCAATGTATGAAAATCCAAGTTGAGAAATCTTATAAGTGCTTAATTTGCTTATGTCAATAAAATCACTTTTATCAATATTAAATTCTTGGATAGCTTTAATATTTCTAAATAAATTTACCAAATAGATGATTAAAATTGGAATGATAATAATTAAAAGTAATGAACATAAAGTTATCATAAGATTAATTGGTATTACATTAGACATTACCTTTGATAAACTCATCAAAATAATAATGACTAAAGCAACAATGCTTAAAATACTTGAATAAATAATGTTTGTCTTCTTATCTCTTTTAAGCATTTTATTGTAATTATCTTTAATTAGCTCAGTCTTTTTCAACTTAATTGAACCTGAAGTTGGTTTTTTAAGACCAGAAACAACGTATTCTAAATCAAGTTGTCCATTCCCTTCAACACCCGCAATTGCAACTATTTCTCCAGAATGAACATCTAGAGAAAAGTTTTTTAGAGGTTTATCTCCCTTAGTTGTAACATTCTCTATTTTTAAAATAGCTTCTTTGTTATTGGTGTCAGAATGAGTGTTTAGGATTGTTTCAACTTGCCCACCAACCATTAATTTTGCCATTTCTTCAACTGATGTATCTGCTACCTTAAAGTTTCCTGTTACTTCACCATGTCTTAGAATTGTTGCATAATCTGCAACTTGTTTGATTTCTTTTAGTTTATGAGAGATGAAGATTATTGTTTTCCCTTGCTCCTTAAAGAGTCTAAAGGTTTCCAATAACCCTTGAATTTCTTCGTCAGTTAAAACTGCAGTAGGTTCGTCAAAGATTAGAATTTCAGAGTCACGATAAAGCATTTTCATAATTTCAACTTTTTGTTGAATTGAAACCGGTTCAGTACCGGTTTGCTTGTTTAAATCAAAATGAAGATTAAATTTTTCTTGAATATTTTGAATTTTTTTAATTGATGGTTTTCTATTGATTATCTTAAATTTAGAAAATGTTGTCTCGTCTCCTAAAATTATATTGTCGATATTTTTATAAACATTTACTAATTTAAAATGTTGGTGAACCATTCCGATTCCAAGATCATTTGCCTGATTTGGTGATAAAATTAATGTTTTTTTATCATTAACTTTAATAAACCCTTCATCAGGTTCATATAAACCAAACAAAATTGACATTAAAGTACTTTTTCCAGCACCATTTTCCCCAATAAGTGCATGGATTGTACCTTTTTTAACATTAAAACTAATGTTTTTGTTTGCTTTTATTTTTCCAAAAGATTTTGAAATGTTAACAAATTCAATAGCATTTTCAATTTTATTATTAACCATAATAAACCTTATTAAAAGCAAAAAGGCCTTACGCCTTATTACTTTGATTATTTATTAGCATTTTCTTTTATTGCTAAAATAATTTTTTCAACTCTTTTTAGTTGAGCTTCTTCATTTTGTTGATTCCCATCTTTGTCATAATATTTACTTGAAGAGATGAAATCTTTTTGCTCTTTAGTTAATGCTTCGAATCTACTTTGAGCATCTTTAAGAGCTTTATCGTATAATTTTCTGTCTTCCTCATTTGCCAGTCTTGATGCAGAGAATTTAGTTCAACCATCTGTATATGAACCAACTATGTTGTATATGTGTGTCACAGAGTCATCTTCAAGATATTTATTATTACCTTTAAAAATATAGTCAAAAACTAAATCATAGTATGTTTGTCCATATTCTTTTGTTATTGATGAAGCAAATCTTGTGGCATTTGATGTATATGCGTAACCTTGATCTGAGTCAACACCAATTACCAATTGATCTGTCTTAAGATTGTTGATCAATTCTAGAACTACACCTGTAGCAGGACCAGCAACAGGAAGAACTACGGTAGGTCTTCCACTACGTCCTTCGTTTACACCCTCTGATTCCATAACAGCCTTAATTTTAGGTTGGAATGTTGATTCTGAAGTAGCAAAACCGGTTGTTGCTTCAAAAGGTGTTGAAACTAATGTGTTATGAACGGTCTTTTTATTTCCTTCAATTAAATTATAGTCATAAACACCTCTAACAAAACCTTCGTTAAAATTAAGTACCCCAGGGAAGTTTCCACCACCAAATGAAGCTACAATTCTTTTTTCTGGGTTATTTGGATATTTAAGAGCTAAATATTCAGCAGTAGCATTTCCAACAATATATGAAGATTCAATAAATTTACTGTTAGCATTTATTAATTTTTTATATGGACTATTTGGGATTTCGAATTCTGAACAAATAACTAAAGGTGTGTTTTTAGTTTTTTGATCATATTTTTCAAGGAATGAAGCTAAAGTTGTACCATGAGTGAACCCATTAATAACAACTATGTCAGATTTTGCAAAAGTGTTGTTGTAGAAATCGTTAAAGTCAGAAACAGCTGAAGGAACAACTGGATTAAATTTAACTTTACCTTTAAGTTGTGGATTGGCTTCAAGTTGATCTCTAAGAGTCAATAAACCTTCTCATCCAGATTGGAATAAAGCTTTATCTTTAAGCTGTCCTACGTCAATTAAGTATGTAACTGTAATAGAATCTTTGATTAATTCAAGATTATTTGTATCTCTAGTTACAATGTTTGTAATTCTATCTGATGATTTTATATATTCTTTTTGAGTTTCTTTGCTGCATCCAGCTGATAATGCTGTAAATGGTACAAATGCAGAAACTGTTGCACCAAGAATAATAAATTTTGTCTTTTTCATAATTCTCCTAATATCTTCTATTTTTATCTATATAAATTTTATTTTATTCTAATAAAAACCTTTTAATTTTTATTTAAATGTGAAAATTTCCACATTTAAAAATTTAGGTTTAAAAAGTAAAAGTGGAGAAACTCCACTTAAATTTAAGCAATATATTTCCCTGAAAGTCTTCTCTTTTCATGATCTACATTTATGATTTCTAAATTAATATCATCTCCAATTTTGATTGAATTAATATTGTTAATCTTAGAGCTGTGAATAAAAACTGAATCTTTTATACCAATAAATACAAAAATACCAAAGTCAGTGATATTTTGAACCCTTCCAATAAAATTATCACCTACTTTAATTTGATCAAATTCAACAATATTTTCATTAGTTACAAACCCTTTTTTATTATCTCTAATATCTTTACCTGGATTTAACAATGAATCAATTATTAAATTAATTGTGTAGTGATCACTGCTAAATTTTTCAATAATTTTTTCTGAGTCGATTTCTTGGTTAAATTTATGTAAATTTTGATCGTATTTATACTCTTTCATTATTTTTTTAGCTAAAACATAGCTCTCTGGATGGATGTTAGTTTGATCAAGAAATTCTTCTGAGTTAAAAATTCTTAAAAATCCTACGGCTTGTTCAAATGTTTTTGCTCCTAGTGATTTAACCTTTTTGAGTTCATTTCTATTCTTAAATTCACCATTTTCCTTACGATAATTGATAATATTTTTAGCAACATTTTTACTAATACCTGATATTTTTGTAAGTATAACTTCAGTTGCACTATTTAAGTTTACACCAACACTATTCACGACTTTCTCCACCTTAAAATCAAGTGCTTGTGCTAATTCATTTTGATTTAAGTCATGTTGATATTGTCCAATTCCGATAGATTTAGGATCAATTTTAACTATTTCATTTAATGGATCTTGGAATTTTCTTCCTATGTTAATTGCTGAACGCATTTCAACTTTTAAATCTGGAAATTCTTGTATAGCAATATCACTAGCTGAATAAACTGAAGCCCCAACTTCTGAAACCATTTCAACAGAAATATTTAACTTAAGGTATTTTACTAAGTCGCGCATAAATTGACATGTTTCATTTGAAGCTGTTCCATTACCTACCACAATTACATCTGGTTTAAATTTTAAAATCACTTTAGCACTAATTTCGCTCGCTTCTTTAATTTTCAAAAGTGGTTTATTGGGATAAATTACTGCTGTTTCCAATAAATCTCCAGTTTCACTTAACATCGCTAACTTACAACCGTTTACGTATGCTGGGTCAATAGCTAAAACCTTTTTATTTTTCACAGCTGGCATCATAAGCATTGATTCAAGATTATCAGCAAAAATTTCAATTGAACTTTTTTCAGCTCTAGCAAATAATTCGTTAAACACCTCGCGCTCTATCGAAGGAATAATTAATCTTTTTAGTGAATCTTCAACTGCAGTTCTCACTAGAGCAAAAGTTCTTTTATTTTTAAAAAACATATTCGATATGTTGTAGTGTAAAAATTCAAATTTAATCTTAAATTTTAAGTCAATTATTTTATTTTTGACAGCTCGATTAATAGCTAAAATTTTATAGTTTTGAATTGTTTTAACTGATTGACTAAATTCATAGTAATTTTCATAAGTTTTAAACTCATCAATACTATTTTTCTTCTTAGTAGTTTGAATTAGTCCAAAATTATTAAATTGTTCTTTAACAAAATCATGAACTTTAGGGTCTTGACTAATTCACTGAGAGATAATAAATAAAGCTTGCTCTATAGCAAATTCAACACTAACTACTTTATCGTTTATAAATTTTGTAGCATGTTTATAAGGGTTGTAATTTATATCGGCATTATTAAATATCTCTCTAGCAAGTTCTTCTAGTCCAAGAGCAATAGCTTCACTTGCTTTGGTTTTTTTACCAACCTTAAATGGTTCATAAATAGCTTCAAGATCCGATTTTTTGGTTGTTTCTTTAATTTTGTCTTCGATTTCTTTAGTTAACAAATTACGCTCACTTAAAATTTTAAGGATACTCTCCTTACGCTCTTTTAATTCTTCTTGGTACTTAAAAATTAAATAAACTTGATGAATTTGTTCTTCATCAAGCCCACCTGTAATATTTTTACGATAACGTGCTATAAATGCAACTGTTGCACCTTCTTCGATTAACTCTAAAGTCGCTTTAATTTGTTCTACTTTTAATTTTAATTCTTTAGATACTATTTCTAATGTATTCATTATTTCTTACCTTTTACTAAGTTATTAAATTTATTTTTTTCGTATACTCTTTTGATTTTCATATCTTTAAGCACTTTTAATAAATACTTAGAATCAAATTTATTTAAACTATTATTTGTTTCAATTACAACACTTCTAACTGTTTCATCAATAGCGCTTTCATTAATAATAATTGTATGTGATGGAATATTTGAGATATTAAATGTTGCCCCATCTTGCAATACTATTAACGAATAAGCACTAAATTTTAAATTGGCCAATTTATATAAGTGTTTAATATGTTTGGTGTTTTGCAATATTGGGTTACTGATAGCAAATTTTTTACCTTTACGGTCTGTTATTTGCAATTCGCTTGACTCAGCAAGTCCTGAGATATTATCTTTGTATGCTTTAGTTTCTACAACAATAGCAATATTGTCATTAAATAAGATACCATCTATTTCAAACATATTACCATCATAAGAAAATACTCCACCTTCAATGAAATACATATTATTTCTTCTAGCAGCATCTTTAAGTTTACTTGTTACATTATGTTCAAAAATAAAACCTTGTTTTTCTTTTCTATACTTAAATATAAATAAATAAGTTAAAAAAGTAACTAAAGCTATCAATAGTAATCCAACTATTATTCCACCAGCTATTGTATAACCAATATTTTTAGTGTAAATATTAAAATTTGAAACAATTTCTTCTTTATTTATTATTAAATTTTGAGTCATGTTTATATTATAGTTTAATAATAAAATATTTTATTTTTTATTGTTAAAAAGTGATTTTGTTTGATTACTTTAGCAATTTCTATAATTTAACCGTCATTTATACCGACACTATGTCTATTTAAAAAGACGGTTTAAAATTAATTATTGGAATTTTTATATTAAAAATCAATTAATTTGGTGTTTTTTGCAAATAAGTACGTATTTAACCCGACAGGAATAAAAATATACCGTCATTTATACCGACATTTAAACCGTCAAAAAATTATAAATATTGTCATAATATTAATATGACTAATAATCCCTATATAGAATTAGAAATTTTGAAGTTAAAAGAGAAATTAAATGATAGTTTAACTAAAGAAATTGTCTCATTTTTAAATACACTTGGGGAGAAATAATAATAGGTGTAAAAAATAACGGTGAAGAAGTATGAATAGAAAATCATGATAAGACCTTAAAAAAAATATCAGATATTGTAGTGTCAAAAATAGAACCTATACCCACAAATTTAGAATTTCCGAGATGGCATAAGCTCAAAAATGGCAAATTAGGTGTACTTATTGTAATTAAAAAGGGTACTGAAGAAATATACTACGATAAACAATTTGGATTATCTTCAAAAGGTTGTTATAAAAGAGTCGGTTCAACTTGTGTTCCATTAACAGTTTAGGAAATAAATCAAAGAATACATAAAAGTTTTGCTGATAATGATTTTATTATTAGAATGGGAAATGAAAATTCTGATTTAACATTCTCCAGTCTTAAAATATATTATGAAGAGAAAAATAAACATTTGAATAATAATACTTTTGAAAAGAATCTTTCATTAAGAAATTCACTTAATCAATACAATCTTCTTGCTGAATTACTAGCAGATAAAAACAATTTATCATTAGTTTTTGTTAAATTTAATGGAATTGATAAAACCTCCATTTCACAAAGAGTTGACGTAGGTAATTTTTGTATAATTACAGCGTACAAAAATCTTATAAATAGACTTAAATCGCTAAATACAAATTTTTTAGATACAACTGTTAGACCTAGAATAGAGACTCCTTTTTGATATGGATTCAGTAAATGAAGCAATTTTAAATGCAATTATCCATAATGATTGAACAATTGGAACTCCACAAATTTCATTTTACAGTAATAGAATTGAAATTGTTTCTCACGGTGGATTGATATCTGGATTAAGTGAGGATGAATTCTTTGATGGGATTAGTAGACCAAGAAATCAAAGTTTAATGAGAATTTTTATCGATTTAGGATTAGCTGGACATACAGTGCATGGTGTTCCTAAAATAGTTAGTGTTTATGGAAAAGAATCAATTAAAATTGGTGAAAGTTCAATAAAGTGTATTATTCCTTTTAATATGAATGGTAATGTTCAAATTAATAAAAATATTGATGAAAACTTAATTAACAATAATGAAGAAAGTAATGAAACAAATTATTTTGATGAATCACTATTAAACTTAAAGGATAATGAAAGATTAATTTTAAATTACATTACTAACAACTCGCAAATTACAGTACTAAAACTTTCAGAATTAACAAATCTTTCAACTAGAACAGTTGAAAGAATAATATCTTCACTACAAACTAAATCAATTTTAATTAGAGAAGGTTAAAAGAAAAAAGGAAAGTGAGTAATAAAAAGATTAAATTACGATAAAAAATAGCACAAACCAACATTTTTAGTTTTTGTGTTATTTTTATTATTAAAATAAACCTAAGGTTATTAAATTATTTAATAAGGTTTTAGATGAAGTTATTGATGACACAATTTTTAAAAAAAAGAAAAGTGACACCATTGATGTCACTTAGTAACATTAAGCAGCTACTTTAGCTTCTTTTTTGTTTTTTGATGTAAATTTTGCAATAATACCATCAATAATTAATGCAACATAAATTACTAATGGAGCGGCAAATCCTACATATTTATTGATTAATCCGAACAATCCAGGGATAGCACCTATAATGTAGTCAGTATCACCTCAGTTTAATGATGTAATACCTTTAAGATCATCATTTTTTACAAGAGCTTTAAGTGTGTCTGAAGCGTTTGGAACTCAGTGTCCTCAAATGAAGATAGCAGGTACTAATGTAATGATAAGTCCATGAACAAATGGTCCAACAATAGCACCAAGAATTCCACCTCTAACATTTCCAAATACTCCCGAAGTTGCACCTAAGAAGAAGTGAGGTACTAAACCAGGTAAAATAACAACAGTAAGTAGTCCGCCAACTTTAAGACCAATTGTAATAGCCATTCCAACAATTCCGGCAATGAAACTTGAAATAAATCCAATTAACACTGCATTAGGAGCATATGGGAACACAACTGGACAGTCAACAGCTGCTTTAGAGTTTTTGATTAATTTATCTGAGATAGCCTTAAATGTTGGGATTAATTCACCGATGAATAATCTAACTCCTGAAAGCATAATTTCAACACCAGCAGTAAATGTAAAGGCCTGAACAATCATTGTGATAATTCAGCTATCTTTATTTAATACTTCATATGCTTTACTTGTTTTTGAAATTTTACCCATTTCATAAAGAATTCCACCAGGAATGAATGCAACCATGTAGAATACTAAAATTGTAATTGTAAGTGATACAAGTGTGTTTCTGAAGAAGTATAATGATTTAGGGAATTTAATACTTTCTGTTGAAGTAACTTTACCTTTCATTAATTTTCCAATACCTTCACCAATGTATCCGCTAATTGCGTATCCAAATCCACCTGTGTGTCCAAGACCAATTTCGTCTGAACCAATTAATCATTCTCATGTGTCTTTGTTGAACAGCAGGTGAAATAACCATGTAAGCACCCATTAATGCTGAACCAGAGAATAAAATCATGAAGAAATCTCCAGTTTTAGCTGGATCAAATCCAAGTGTAATATAAACTGCAGCAATCATTAATGATGTATAGAATAATACGTGTCCTGATAAGTAAACGTATTTATATCTTGAAAAGATTGCAAGAACAAGGTTAAAGATCATACCAACAATCATAATCAACGAACCAACTGTTGTGATTGCTGAAACTTTTGTAAGAACTCCGGCAAATCCATCGTTATTTGGAATAATTCCTTCTAATCCATAAGTTTCTTGGAATACAGGTTGGAATTTTTCTAGAGAACCAACTAGTACTCCAGCTCCACCGCTAAGAATAAGGAATCCAACAATAACTTTGAATACAGATACTATTGTTTCTGAGACTTTTTTACGTAAAACTAAACAACCAATTAACGTAAAAATTCCAACAAGAAACGCAGGAGTACTTGCAAAAGCTTTAATAAAACTTAATACAAAGTTCATTTTTCTCCTCTTATTTATTTGTCTAACTGGTTTAAATTTTAACAAGCAGCCTAAACCATACTCTTATCAACCAGAAAATAAGTTTCGATTGTTAAAATAATATTTTTTTATAATCCAAGTACTTTTTTAAGTTTTTCTTCAAGTTCTTGTTTTGAAAGAATATTTAATAAAATAATTTTTTTCTCTTCAGGAAAGTTTAATACAGGGGCAACATCAGCTCCAACTACAACGTAGTCAACCCCAACTCCTGTAAATGAACTAATGTTTGTGTGTTCTACTTTTTCATAAGGAACATTTAGTGCATTTAAAACACTTTTAACATTCATTTCTACTAAAAGACTTGATCCAAGTCCTGATCCACATACTGTTTGAATAACCATAATTTTCTCCTTATTTAAATTTTTGAATTAAAGTTTTAACTTCATTGATATTTTTTGCTTGGTAAAGTTCTTTTTTGAATTCTTCATTAGTAAAATAATGAGCAAATTCTTGAAGAATATCTAAATGTGAATGTGAGTCAACTGCACAAAGGGTAATAATAACTTTAGCATATTTATCTTCTTGATTATTGAATTGAACAAAGTCATCAAGTACCATAACAGAAGCACCATTTTTAAGTGAATAAGGCCCAGGTGCTGCATGTAGTAATGCTAAACCATGTTCAAGAACATAATAAGCTCCAAATTGTTCAGTTGACTTAAAGATTGCGTCAGCTAATTCTTTTGTTGCATACTTTTTATTTACTAAAAGTTCAACACCACGATTTACACATTCTTTTCAATCTTTAATACTATTGAATTCAAGCATTTCTTCATTGAATAATTTTGACATATCTCTCCTAACTGTGATTTTGTAATGCAAGATACATTAATATTATAAATAAAACTACAAACATACTAAAGAATATAATAACAATAATCAAACCATACTTTTTAGATGTGGTTGGTTTATATTCTTTTGGTTCTGGTAGACCTTTATAATACATGAAAAACTTATTGGGGTTCTTTGATTTTTTAATTTGACTTTCTTGGTGCTTAACAACTAATTCATAAAGTTCTTGATCGTTTAATTTTTCAACCTTTTCAATTTCTTCTTCATAAACTGTTGTTAATAAATTAATGTAACGTTCTCTATCATTTTTACTTAAGTTCACTATTTACCTCATTTGTTGAATAAAACTATTAAATCTCTAACCGGTTCCACAACTGAAAAAAGAATCAAATTAATTTCAGTAAAATAATTTCTTCTTAGTAATCTACTAGCAATTTTAAAATCATTTTCAGCAAGAACATATTTAAGTTGTTCCATAACCGAATCATTAATTAAGCGTCTAGTTTTATAAAATATTCCAAAACTTAGCAATGCTATAAGAAGTATACTTATGAATAAAATTGCTGAAATAATTCAAAATTGGAAAAACAATAATACAAAGATACTAATTCAAATTATAGGAAATAATAATTTAATAACATATTGAACTATATTCATTCATTTTTTAGTTAATATAAACTTATAACATTGTAAATATGACATTGTTAATGAATATACAGAATAATCTCCAATAATACTTTCATTAAAGTGAATTATTTTTTTTCTATTATCTAATTCAAAAGTGAAATAATTTTGATTGAATTCAAATTGAATTAATTGATTCTTTTTATCTAATACTTTTTTTGCATATTTAACTGAAGTGTAAGGTAAGTTAGAATTTAATTCTTTACTATTTTGAATTAAAGCATTATATATTAAGAAACAATAAACAAGTGAAATTACAACAATTAAAGCAAATATAAATGTAGCAATTAAAAAATTCATTATTTTTTAGCTTTTATTTTATACAAGTTTTCTTTTTGTAATTTTTCCACTAATTTATATTTATCGTTTAAGCTTAATTCATCATATGCTTCGTAATTTTTTTCAATTTCTTCAATAAAATCAATTGAATTAGATACCATAAATGAAGTGTTATTGCTTATTTTTCGAATATCATTTTTTAATAAAACAATAAATTCAAACTTAAATTTACTATCAGGTAAAAAATCATGCTTAAGCATTTTAATTATTTCATTGTATCAGTGCATTTGCACTTCTTTTAATGTTTTCTTTTTACTATTATGAATCAATCAAATTTCTTTATCATTTATCACTAATTCATCATTAATAGAATTCTTGATCATATTTGAAATTAAAAAAACTCTGTTTTTATAAATTATGATCGCAGGAATTAAAGAATAATTTAATTTAGAAAATTTATTTTTAATTAAAATGTTATAAATTATTTCAAATTCTTTATTTTTAGATAAACCATCAATTAATCTGTCTAACTCTTTATCGATTGCACCAATATTTTTAGAATTAGTTATTAAATTATTTGGATTTTTATCAAAGAAAAGTCTTCAAATAATAACACCAATTAATATAAGGATTAAAACTAAAGATAAAGTTCAAAAAGATATTTTTATAGTATTTACACTAGAGAAATCAAAAACATTATATTCCATATTTCTCGTTTCATCAAGTCATGAATTCAACCTTATCCTTTGCTGAATAAGTATTTATTATAGAACCACCAACAGCTATATCAACATTATTTTCAAAGAACAAATTAGCATTATTTTCTCTTAATCCACCATCACTGATGATTAATAATTTTGGATTAATTTGTTTTAATAATTTAACTCTCTTTAGTAGTTCTGGATTCAATTGAACTCCAGTACCCCCGATTTTATCAATAGTCATCAAAACAACAAAATCAACTTTCTTAATAACTTCGGTATATTTTTCAATATCATCTTGTGATTCGACCATAACTCCAATTTGTCCAGAAAACTTTTCTCTATAAGAATCTATTTTTTCAACACTTGCTTGTCTTATAGGAAACGAAACTCTGTGAATTTTAATTTCATTGAATTTATTTAATAACAAACTTACATCACTAGTCATGCAATGAGCATCAAATTCTACATTAGGATATTTTTTAATCAAATAATCAGCAGTTTCAATATTTAATCCAAAGCTGGATGTGTAATGAAAATCCATAAAATCTAAATGCATGTATTCAAGCCCATTTTTTACTAAATCATCAATTTGTTGTTCACACTTAAGTAAATTAAGTGCACACACGCTCTGTGAATACTTCAAAATTTACCTCCTTAGAAAAATATCGTACCAATTAGATTGGCAAAGGTTACTATCAATGCAAACATTATTATGAATGACATAATTCAGGCACTTTTGGTCACAAATACGACAGTATTATTTGACTCGTCAAGTCCCTTTACAAGATAGTTATTAAATTATACTAAAGTATATACTCAAAATTGAAAGCATTTTGTTATACAATAATCAATGTGTAATCGTTTACATATATTAAATTGTATATATTTATAATATGAAGTCTTTATAGTGTTTAACGCATAAAAAATATAGCCCCAATAAGGACTATACTTTTTATGCGTTTCATATTTTTTCATATTTATTAAACAAGGTCTACTTCAAAAATATTTACATCTTTTTCTTTATACACTTTAATTATTTTAAACTTAGAATTTCTCTTAAGTAAAACTTGTGATTCTTCACTTCCTTCTCCAAAACCAGCAAAGTCAAAGTTAGCTAAATAAGCAGCTCCTTTATAACCTTTTTGGATATTAATTTTGAATGCAACTTTTTCTTTTAAGGGGTTATTTTCAACTATATCTGAATTTCATTGGTCGGCAAAAGTAGGACGTCAACCAAAAAATTCAGTTGCATACTTTTTAATTAAAGTTGTTGAAATAAACCCTTTAGATTGGATTGTTTTACCAACACAATTGTCATAATTATACTTACCGTTATTTTCAATAATAAAGTCTTTAAGTTGTTCGTAAAATTCGACTTCTTGATATTCAACACCATGTCATAAAACATCATTTCTTGGATATGTTGCTTTTTCAAGTGCTGAATCAATATATTTATAATCTTCGCCACGAATTTCTAAACTACGATTTTTATCTAGGTTGTCATTTTTAATCAATAATGAAACATTAGTAGGTTCAATTCCTTTGTGCAACGGTTCATTTCAGAATACACCACCACATCAAGAATATAAACCAATCGCTTGCTGCTCTGAAGTTAAATGATAGTCAATAAATTTACCATTTCTGTCTTTATTTCATGTAGAATTAGTTAGTGATTTGTATCAATCTGTATATGCTTCTTTTAATTCTTTGTCATAAACATTACTTACTTTGTTGCAAGAAGCACTCAAAGCTGTGGCGAATGCAGACACAAGAACTGTAGAAGTTAAAATAAATTTAATTCTTTTAGTCATAATGAAAACATTATACATTTATTAAATAAATTACTTATATATTTTTAATTTTTTTGTAATATTTTATATATTAATTTTGAAGGAGAACCATGAAAAAATCAAAGATTTTAATTTCAGTTTGTAGTTTGACCACTTCTATATCATTAGCTACTACACCATATTTTAACTTAAATAATGGAAGTGAAGATAAAGCTAAATAAATAAAAGAATTTATAAAATATCTAGATCGATTATTTGAATATATAGAAAGTTTGGATCAAGAGAAAGTTAATGATATTTTTAACTCATTAAGTAAGAATAAAGAAGTAAATGAATTTATAAATAGCTTAAATGAAAATGATGATTATTCTAAGCTAGGCACAAAATTATAAAATCTAAATATCTCTTGAGATCAAACTTTAGTTTTAGCAAGCAAAATTGTACAAAAAATAACAAAAAAAGAAAAACAAATATTGACAGAATAGTTAAAACTTATACATATACTCAAAAATAAAACTAGATAATGGAGAAGCTTTATTATTAAATGATATAAATGAAATTAAGTACAATGGAAACAAATTATTGGTTAATAGCTACAATTGAGAGTATACATATGATTGTGTGTGAGATACTGATAAATCATATATTGCTTGATCTAATAAAAATTGTTAAATAATATCATGGAAGTAGTTATACCAAACCTTGAAAAATTGCTGATGGATGATTTGGTTATCCAGATTTATACATAACTCAACAATTGAGTGTCGAAGACATTCCTGCGTGCATTCCAAGCTCAAATTGATAATGATTATCACCAGCTAATGAGTTTAATTTTGCTAATTATATAAAGGATTTATATGTTTAAGAAAAATATTAATTGAAAGAACTTTTTTAAATGAGTTGCAATTCTGTTCTTACCAGTATCAGCTTCATTATATATTCAATATAAAATTTATTTTCCTGATAAATATTCTAAATATGATTCAAAAGATTTTGGTAGATTACCTCAAAAATTTGATTGAAAAACCCCATTTCCTAACAATTATAAGTTAAATAAAGAATTAATCTCTAATTCATTCGCCACTGATGTCACAAAAGAAAACTTTTCTGAATATATTCAACTTTTTGAAAATGAAAAGCTTTATGATATCAAGTATTACGAAGCTCAAGGTACTATTGTCTTCCTATTTCAAATTAAAAGGAGGATTTTATTAACTACAGAAGTAGGGATAGCACCTTTAGTTATAACTGGTTTTAAAATTAAAGAAAATAGTTATAAAACAGAAAAAATTGAAAATTTAGTTGATACTTATGATCCTGAATTAATCGTTCCTGGTGTAAATAAATATGGTAATCGTTCAAAAGTATTGTTCACAATTCAAAATAATAATAAATTAAGTGTTGCTAATGGTAGTTTTATAGATTATCAAATTAATGAAGATGAAGAATATCCACTAACTTGATATATGATTACAAATATTCATACGTTGGATTTATATTGAAATGATCAAAATTATGATAAATATCAAGGTTATTTCACTAAACAAAAATCAAATTCAAAATTCACTTTATATAATGATGTTTTTAAATCTGAAATAGTTGAGACTCCTAAAATTGTATTTATGGGGTTTGACATCTTTAAGTCAAATCTTAACAAATTTAAAACTAAATTAAATTTAAGTGATTATAAACAGGATTTAGAAGAGTATATTGATGTAGCAATATTAGAATTTAAGTTCAAAGATATTGATCAAGCTCAAATGTTTACAAGAAAATATGCTGCTTACCCTTTCGAAAAGTATTCATTTTATGATTTTGGTCAAACTCATTATAAAATTTATCATCCATTTACTCATAGAAATATTGATAACGAGTATTATCAATATTATTCTGACCAAAATTCAATTAGCAAAACACACGTGTACAATCTTAGTCAAGATGGAAATTTAGAACTTATAGTTCCATTTAGAACAAATATTTCTTGACATTTCAAAGAAAATAGAGAACCACTAAATCCATATATATTCAATAGATTTATTAATAATAATCAAAGTATTATAAATGTAAAAAACAAAAAATTTGTGGATATTACAACAACAATTGGTTTTGATAACACTTCATATGGTGTAGGAAGCAGTGGTACACTTATGGAAATATATAATCATCCAGTAATTAAATATGCCGATTATAATAATAGTGTTGGTTTATGGTTTCCATTATGATGGGAAAATATAGATACATTTAAAAAATTTATTAAAGAAGATGACATAGATTACAAATTGTATTCAGATTTTAAAATAGAAAACTATAACTTAATTTATGGTAATTTATCAAATCAAAAAGATTGATACACTAAATCTTTAAAAGAGATTAATCCAAATATTGAAACTAGATTAACATTAAATGCTAAAACATTTTTTGATAGATAGACGTATGTCTATTTTTTTATATTTTCCACTTAGCAGCATAATGTTTATGAGTTAGTTAGGATTTGCTTCATTAAATTGATATTCATTTCACTTCTAGTGTAAATGTTGTATTTATACAACTTTTTTACACCAAGAATAACCTAATAAGTTAAAAATTGTCAAATAAAAAGGATGTTTTGCACATCCTAATTACTATTTGATTTTCATATTATTATTTCTGCTGTTTTTAAATTTAATGCAATATACTACAAATGGATTTACGTATTTTTGTGTAACACCTTGAATGAATAAGTAGAAAATTGGAGCTAAACTTGAACCAAGTGTCATCGCAATTGTTCCACCGATAAATGAATTTGTTACTGAAGCACCCGTATGTGCTGCATTAAATAAGTATGGTAATTGTTGAGCTAATCCACGAGCTGGGTTAATAGCAGCTGAACCACCAAGAATTCCCATTCACACTGAAAGTGAAATGATGAACATAATCATTAAGTCACGATATTTATCATTAATATTTGGTGAGAAAATTGGGAATAATAATATTGCAGTCATAACCAATTCAGTGAAGAAAATTCATGTTGAGCCACTAATTACACTGCTATTTTTTACGTTGTAAAATGCTTTATTTGCAGCTACATCAGCTAAAATAGGTGCGTTTGGCATCCCTTTAGTTGAAGTGTTAATTCCAATTAAATAAATAATACCTGCAGCAGCGAACATTCCTAAAACTTGCATAGCAAATTTCATTAATGCATATCTACCTGTGTTAGTCCCATTAAGATATCTAGTTAATGTTACCGCTGGGTTTAAATCACAGCTTCATCTTAAAAAGATGAATAAGCATAAACCTACAACAATAAATCCAGCAAAAAATCCTACGATTGTGTTGTGTAATAAAAATAAGTGTTCTATTGGTTTATCTCCAACATAAATGCTTAAACCAGCTAGTCCCATACTAATAAAGATAGTTCCAATAAATTCGGAAATTGCATGTTTAATTCATGTTTCTTTATTAGCTGGTTCTTGTGTGTTTTGCCTTCTTTCTTTTGTAAATTTAAAGAAATCAAAAATTCCATATTTTGTTTTATTCATTTTTTATTATCCGTTCTGAACTCTTCCGTTTTCTAATAATTTAAGAGCGTTTGTAAAATCTTGTTTTTCGGCATTATCGGCATTATCTAAGGTTATTCTGGCAATTTGAGTTAATGCTATATTTGTTAAGAATGCTTGGTGAGATGTAATTAAAACATTTTTCATTTTAATTAATTCTGCTCACTCTGGATCCATTTCTTGAAGTTCTTGTGCACGAGTTGAAACATCTTCATAAAATCTTCCTTCTTCACGTTCAAGAACATCAGAAGCAAGTCCAGCGATAGTATTATTTTTAAGTCCTTTAATTGCAGCCTTAATATCAATTAATTCACCTCTTGATGTATTAACAATGATAACACCTTTTTTCATAATTGACACCGCATCATCGTCAATCATATGTTTTGTTGATGGTAATAAAGGAGCGTGAAGAGAAATAAAATCACTTTCTTTTAATAATCTGGTTAATGAAACGTATTCAAATCCCATTTTTGTTGCTAAATCAGGATTATTTGTTTCACTGTAGATGTCAAAAACTAACACTTTAGCACCCATCCCTTTAGCTATATTAATGAAACCTTGTCCAATTTTACCTGCTCCAATAACTCCAATTGTCGAACCATATACACAAATTCCGTCAAGTCCGTTTAAAGAGAAATTGTATTTTTTAACACGTCTAGAAGCAGTAATTAATTTTCTGTTCAATGTCATCATAGTTGCCATTGCAAATTCAGCAACGGATTCTGCTGAATAATTAGGAATTCTAAATACTTGAATACCTAACTCTTGAGCTTTAGTTAAATCAACTTTATTGTAACCCATTGATCTTTGTAGTCAAATTTTAACACCATAACTTGCTAAAATATCTAACACATATTTATCTCCGTATGTGTTTACAAAAGCGCAAATAGCATCAAAACCTTTTGCTAATTTAGCAGTGTTAATATTTAAATTTTCTTTGAAATAAACAATTTCATGTCTTCCATTATTTTCTTGATTAAAGTACTTAATATCATATTCTTTTGCATCAAAAAAAGCTATTTTCACAACCACCTTCTTTCCACATTAAATTTTATCTTAAATACTGTTATTAATATTAATAAGTATTTATTATTATGAAAATAATAACAAATAAAGTTTAATTTTAGTTCACTTTTAATAATTGACACATATATTTATGAGGTTATATGAGAGAATTTTTATTATATTGAACATGAATTTGCAAAGGAAACAATTTAGATATTTTTAAAAAAATTAAAAATGGCGAAAGTGTAAACTTTAATGTTTTAGAACAAATTAAAAATAAACTTAACCAATCAAAAATCGAATACATCACTTTCTTAGACAGTGATTATCCAAGAGATTTATTACAACTAAAATATCCACCTTATGTTTTATTTTATAAAGGTAATATTGAACTACTTAAATCTAAAGAATTACTTAATATCACAGGTGAAATTAACAGTAGCATTAGCAAATTTACTATTAGCTATCTAAACGAAAATGTTTTTAAAAAATCTACGCTAATAACCAATAATCAAACAGATTTAGATAAGGAAATAATCAATCTATTCAAGAAACATAACTCTAATATAATTTATGTTCTTGCTTGTGGTATTGATAGCAGAATAACTGAACTTAAAAATAATGAATTAGTTATAAGTCAATTCCCACCTGATTATCATATTAAACGTGAGCACTATTCTATGAGAAATTTATTGTGTGCAGGTATTTCTAATAGAATGATTTTAATCTCGACTAAAGAAGAAAGTAAATTAATTCATCTAGCTTATGCTTTTGCTGATTATGGAAAAGATGTTTTCTGCTTTCCTGGAATCCAATGAAATGATACTAATAGTGAATTAATTAAAAATGGAGCTCAAATGATTACTAATATTTCAGATGTAGTATATTTTTAAATTAGAAAAACAGCAGTGACTGCTGTTATTTTAATAATTAATCAAATTGATTAATTTTGTTTTTCTGTATATACTGAAGCAAACTTTCTGTTTCTTCTAGTTTCATATTTAACATATCCGTCGATTAATGCAAATAATGTATCATCACCACCACGTTGAACGTTAACACCTGGGAAAATCTTTGTACCTCTTTGACGGTAAATGATTGAACCAGCTGTACAGAATTGTCCGTCACCTAATTTAGCACCAAGTCTTTTACTGTGTGAGTCACGACCGTTACGTGTCGAACCACCGGCTTTCGTATGTGCCATTTCTTAATTATCCTTTAATTTCTGTAATTTTTACACGTGTATATGGTTGACGGTGTCCAAGTTTTCTTTTGTGTGTTGATTTTGCATTGTGACGATATACAACGATTTTTTTAGCTTTACCTTGTTTTTCAATAACACCAGTAACGCTTGCTCCTGTTAAATATGGTTGACCAATTTTAGAGTCAATCAATAATACTTTATCAAAAGTAACATTGTCTCCTTCATTTCCTTCAATTTTCTCAATAAAAATTGTTTGATCAACTTCAACTAAAAGTTGTTTGCCTCCTGTTTCGATGATTGCTTTCATAGCAATACCTCCCTTAAGTGGCTCGCCTTTGAGGTGTTTTTTATTAAAAACTTATATACCTTTTTAGAACGGTTACTAAAGTAACATGCTTATTATACAACATTAAATTTTTAATCAAAAATTTTATTAAAAAATAACAAGACTATCGCTTTGAGAGGTTTTATCTTTAGTGTAATCTCATTTGTATGTGGCCTCTTTAGTTTTCATTTCACCAGAGTTACTAATACTAGATTTAATTAGTCCTACTATTGGAGTAATTGCATAAATTAGTTGTGGTAATAAAGTTATTAACATCGAAGCTACTGCTCCAGGTTCAATTTTTTCATAGTCTTTTTGACTAACTTTCTTTAGTTCTGATAATTTCATTTGTCCTCCATAATAGAATGCATTTTTTAGCACAAGTGAACAAAAAAAGAACAAAAAAGAGCTAAATTAGCTCTCTACATATTGAGTGTTAAAACTTCCTACTACCTTAGTTATTGGATAAACAGTAATTCAGACTGTAGGATCAACATTTTTTAGATCTTCAATGATATTTCTAGTTTCAAATAATAGACAAACTGTATCAATTTTGTAAACTTCAGCACCTGAATAACCTGATTTAATTGAGCTGATTTCATATCCATGTCAATAATTAATCAATTTAAAGTAAGCTAAAACTTTAGTAGGATTTGAACAAGAAATAGATAATTTAACCTTTTTGTATTTTGGATAAAGTAAATTAACAATTAAATTATTTACAACTAAATATACAAAGGTTGATAATTCTCTCATTCCGAAGTAAACTCTATGTGGACTTTTTTCTGTAATTGGATGTGGTTGGAAAATTCCAAAAATTACTAAGAAAACAATAGCTGTTGTAATGGACACAATACTCATAACTAATGCTACATTTTTCTTAAGTTTAGTTGAGAAGTAGTAAACTATAAAATCAGTTCCACCTGTTGATCCACCTGATTTTCAAGATAATGCAATTCCACTTGCGATAAAGGCTGCACCTAATACACCATAAAGTAATTTAATTCAAGTATCATGATCTGACTTGAGTTCCGGTCCAAAATTAATAGAATTTACTAAAAAATCATGGACAACATTTAAACTAAAAACAAAGTCGGTTCCAATTTGGAAAATCATAAATAGTACTGTTAAGACAGTAAAAGTTCTCTTTATTTTTAATCCAACAGTAAAAATAAGTGGTAAATTCACACCAAGGTAAATTAAAGCATAGTAAGGCTTTGTTTCAGGTATTAAAATGTTAATCAAAATTGGGATACCACTTAAGCCAGAAGGAATAGTGTCCCCTCTGACTAAAAACATTTTAGCACCAAAGTTAAAAATTAGCGCAGCAAAGAAAATAAAAACAACTCTTAATCAATATCTTTTTACGTATTCACTAAATGTAAATGAACGTTCTTTACTATTTAATAAGTGACGTCCCATTTTATATTTTAATAAATCTGCTTGTTGTAAAATTTCTTCACTTTTACTTTCAATATAAAAACGACAGTCTGCATTATGTTTTTGAAATTTTGGATTTTTATTGAAAAAAGAAAGTTTTTTTGGTGACTCTTTTTGGTTTTCACAACAATATTTTTTATTTTTTTGTTCCCTTAGTTTCATGTCTAAAATTATACTTATTTAATTATTTATTTAATTAAATTAAATAAAAATTTATCATCAATAATCTCAATATTAAGTTGTTCAGCTTTGGTCTTTTTGGAACCTGCATTTTCACCACAAAGTAGATAATTTGTTTTGTTTGAAACGCTAGAAGAAACAACTCCTCCATTTTGTTCAATAATCTCTTTAAGTTCTTCTCTTTTTAGCTCAAAAGTTCCGGTTATAACAAAAATTAAATTCTCAAGTTTTTTAGTTGAATTAGTTTTTACTGAGGAAGTGAAAATTTTGCTTAAGTGATTTATTGTGTTAACATTATTTTCGTCACTAAGTCATTTTTTTAGCGATTCTACTGATTTAGTTCCAAAATCGCTTTCATTTTCAAGTGAATCAATATCATAGGTTAAAAGTTCAGATATACTATTTATTTTTTTAGCGATTATTTTACTTGCTCTTTCTCCAATGTGTTTTATTCCTAGAGCAAAAATTATTTTATTTAATTTGTTATTTTTGCTATTTTCAATACTTTCAAGAATATTATTAACTTTTTTCTCTTTAAAAGTTCTTAATTGGAGAATTTTATTTTTATGTTCAGCTAAATTATAAATATCATAAACCTCTTTAATCAATCCCAGTTCAAAGAAAATCCTAATGTTAGATTCACCTAAATTAACAATATTTAAACTAGGTCTAGAAGCAAAGTGAATTATCTTTCTAATTTTCTTTTCATCACAGTTTTCATTAACACAAAATTGGTCCACATTATCATCAATATATTCTAATAGAGTATTACATGAAGGACAATTCATTGTTTTTGGATATACATCAGTTGAATTTTTTTTAACTAATTCAATAACCTTAGGTATTATTTCACCTGCTTTAATTAATTTAACTTCATCATTGATATTTAAGTTCAATTCTTTAATAAATTCATAATTATGTAAAGTAGCAAATTGTACATTAGTTTGATTAAGTTCAACTGGTTCAACATTTGCTACATATGTTATTTTACCTGTTCTTCCAACACTAGTAGTAATATTCAATATTTTAGTATTAGCTGATTCAGTTTCTAATTTAAATGCAATTGCATATCTTGGAAACTTAGCGGTATATCCTAGATCTTCTCAGATGTCAATATTATTTAATTTGATAACAAATCCATCGCAATCATAGTCTAATTTATTTTTAACTTCAGCAAATTTATCTATCTCTTCATAAATCTCTTCTAATTCAGTTACTTTTTTAAAATATGTTTGTGTTGGAAAACCTAACTTATTAATAAATTCAATCACTTCAGATTGGAAATGTAAATTGTGTTGAAGAGGTTCAACCACTTCATATAAGAATGCACTTAAATTTCTTTGTTTAACTATCATAGGGTCTAATTGGCGTAGCGTACCACTTGCTGCGTTTCTAGGGTTAGAGAATTCCTGTTTATTTTCTTTTTTAGTGCATTATTTATATCAATTAATGTTTTCTTCGAAATATAAACTTCACCTCTAATTTCAATTTCTTTAAGATAATTAATTTTTTGAGGTATAGAACTAATTTGGATAATATTTTCTGTGACATCTTCCCCTGTTATACCATCTCCACGTGTTACTGCCCTAATTAGTTTACCGTTTTGATAATGAAGTGAAATTGATAACCCATCAATTTTATAATCAAGTGCATAACTTATTTTTGTTTCATCAATTTTTTTAATGATGTTTTCGTGAAATTTCTTTATTTCATCAAAATCGTAAGCTTTTGAAAGTGAGAGCATGGCCTTTTTATGTTCAAATTTAGTAAATTTATTAGCAGCAAAACCTCCGATAATTTGCGTTGGGCTATCTTTTGTTACTAATTCAGGAAATTTGTTTTCTAAATCAATAAGTTCATTATATAACTTATCATATTCAGCATCACTTACAATCGGATTATCAAGATCATAATAATGATGATTGTATTCTTTAATTTTAGTTATTAATTCTTTAATTCTTTCTTTTGCTTGTTTAATATTCATAAAATTATTATACAAGGAATAAAATTTATAAATAAAAAATCAGCAAAATGCTGATTAAAATTTTGCAATTGGTAGATAAACATGTCCATCAATACTTGCAATATCTGAAATTGATATAAATGCTTCTGAGTCAACATCTCTTATAGCTTTAATAATTCTTGGCACTTGTCTAAATAATGCAATTGAAGTTACAACATTAACTTCTTTTCCTGAATATCCACCAATACCTTTAAATACTGTAACTCCAGTAACAATTTTAGTATCATGAGCAAGTCTTTCGCTAATATCCATATAATGTTTAGAGAATATTTCTACTCTAACAAGCTTAAATTTAGGGAATAATTTATTCAATACTAAAATATAAATAAAGTTTGTTAGTACAGTTGCTACAAAATTAGGTGAAAGATATAATTCAAATGTTCAAGCTTTATTTAATACTGCTAAAACTTGTTCATCTTGTATAAGTGTTTTGTCTACACTTTTAAGAAGCATAGAACCAGGGATGTATGAACCGATAGCCACACAAATTAAAATAATAATAATGTTCATGTAACCAGAAATACTTGCGAATGATTTTTGTTTTTCATTGGCATATCACTCTCCTATTACTCCAGTAACTCCAGCTGTACCACCTATGATTTGAATAATAGCAAAAATTCAAGATAATAAAAATCCGTATGTTAATGAGTAGATCATCAATGCAATGATATTCCCACCATCATTTCAAAGTAATGGGATAATTGGGCTTAATGATTTTTGATAATCATTTAAACTGTTCTTTACAATTTTATTTGAAAAATCTCCAATGAAGTATACATCATTAGCACCATCAATAAGACCTATACCAAAAGAAATAAATGAAGAAACAACTAAGAAAATTACTGTTAAATTAGTGAATGTTTTTCCAATTTTTTTATAACCAAAAACAAAAATAGGAATACTTAAAACTATATACGCAATTCAGTATATTAATTGGTCAATCATATTTCTTATATTTGCCCAACTGTTCTAGGCATTGATACTGTAATTAAACGAGCAATTGATTGTCCAAATGCAGCTAGACCAAAATTGTATATACCAACATTTTTAACAAAAAATACACTTATCACACCAAACACAATAGCTGTAATAATAGTTATGGTGATTATTTGTCACATTGGTTTTTGACCATAAAATGATCTTAACGGAAGACTAAAATTGGTCATTTTAGTTCTTTTATAAACTGTATTTTTTTTAGCAACGTCGAAATTTAAGTCTGTATTTATTTCATTATTACAATTAGATTTATCAAATTTACTCAAATTAACCTCCATAAGTTAGTAATTCTAATTATACCTTATTTTTAGGTTTTAGTAAATGTGAAAAAATCAGGGGTGGTGTTTCCCTGATTTTCTATTATTTAATAAATGTGGTGTTTTTTATTAAATTAACGGGTTGTTGTAGAAGATGTAGCTGGTGCAGCATGTGTAGTAACAGGAGTAATTGGACTACCGTTTTCAATTGTGTTTACACTTTCGTGTTCTTTGTTGTATGAGAATCCAAGAGCACTTGAGTATTTTGTTTTTACAATATCTCCAACATTCTTGTATTGATCTTTAGAGTATTCACCTGTTGTTTTTGCACTAGCAATGTGGTAGGTTACTAATACACGTCCAACATGTTTAGTATCTAAAGCAACACTATCAACTACAACTTTTAGATCAGCAGCTTCAACACTTCCGTTAGCTTGTTTTGTGTAAATTAATGCTGATTGTAATAATCCAGCTTTAGCTTCATCTGTAGCAGCTTTATTGTATTCTTCTACAAATTTTTCAGCAGTCATTTCACTAGCTTTAGTTGAAGTAAATGATGCTTCAGCATTAGATAATGCAGCTAACATTTCTTTCTTGTAAGCTAATTCAGATTCTTTTGGTAATTGAGTTAACAATGATCTGTTTTCAACTTCTGCTAATTGAGTTACTTCTTTTGTTTTTTCGTCGTATGATAATAATTGAACAGCATATGTTACAAGAATGTCCCCATTTGCATCAACTCTATCTTTAATTACAACGTTAATGTATTTATCACTATTAAGTTCGTATTGAGTAAAGTGAACATTGTCTTTAGCAACAAATAATTCTGCTTTTTTAAGAGTAAGTGATTCTTTAGTGTATTCTTCTTTTCCTAAAACATTAATATCGAATGCTTTTCCATGATTTGCTGTTACTCAAGCACTATTTTCATCAGAAGTACTTGCATTATTTCCTGGTAAGTAGAATTGCAATTTATCATCTGCATTACCTGATAAGATTTCGTCATAAGTAATTAATTCTTTTTGACCATCTTTGATAATGTCTTTAGTAATGATGTTTCCTGTTTTAGCTATTAATGATGTAAGTAATCAGTTTTCAATTTTTGAAGCTTCTGCCTGTTTTTTCTCTTCGATTTGAGCAGCTTTTGTTTTGAATCCTTCAACTTTAGCGTAAAGTACTGGTGAAACAATTTCTGGGAATTCAATTGATGAAACTCTGAATGCAACTTCAAGTACACCTGTATTATCATTTGAAGACAATACTCTTGTGTCTTTAGCAACTAATTCAAGACCACCATATTTTAGGTAATCAGCTGAGTTTACAAGTTTTAATCCTGATACTTCAGAAGCTAAAACTAATGATTTATTTTTAACTTCTTCACCGTTAGTCAAGAAGGCTAATTTTCCATCATATAATTGATATGATTCAGGAACTATATATAATGAATCAACAAATTGAGATGAATTTACTTTTGAAAATACCTTGTTATATGATTCAATTTCTACTGATTTACCATAGTCATTTCAATCAGAAATTCTTGATGTAGTAAGATATTGTTCAGTTTCAACTCTTCTTAATCCACTTGCACTGTCTTTTTCTTCAGGTGTAATTAAGTTTGTGGTTAATACAGAAGTTTTGATTAATGAAGATTGTGCTCCTGTGTATACTGAATCAAATCCAGCGTATGATTTTGTTTTATCACTTGAAATTAATCTATATGTAACAAATACATCTGTAGATTTAACACCAAATTCAACCGCTTCAATTTCTAATTTAATTTTTTCATTGTCTAAATCAGCTTTAACAACTTCTCTTTGATTTCCGTTAACTAAAACAAATTTTTCTCAGAATAAGTTCTTATCTGATTTAATTCCAACTAAATCATTTGCTGTAGCTTGAACATCTGAAGAATCGAATTTGAATGAGAATTTATTAGTTAATGCATAATTGTTTAATCTCTTAACTTCATCTTGATATTGTTTTTTGTATTCTGATTCTTTTAAGAATCCAGTAATAACAATATCTTTTTCAACTGTTACGTTTTTAAATCCTTCTTTTGCAGAAGCGAATTCTAGTTTAGCTTTTAATGTACCATTCTTATCATCTGCTTCAAATGATTTGAATGCAGAATTAATCTTAGCTTTTGTTTCATCAAGTCCAGGGATATTAAATCCTTCTTTAATATTATTAGGCATATCTATAGATGGTCTTGAAGCTAAAATATTATAGTATTCTAAGAATGAGTATTTACCAAGATTTAATGTGCCTTTTGCATTCAATAAGATTGATGGTAAAAATGCATTTACTTCTGTATTAGGTTTATTGATGAATCTAATTCAAGTAATGTCTTTAACATTTTTAAGTGATTCTTCTAAAACTTTTTGTTCTTTAGCATTTTCAGTTAAGAATCCTGGAATAATAACTTCTTTAGAAACAGTAATTTTTGAATTTTGTTTATCTGTAATTTTTACTGTTACAACAATCTTGTCATTTGCATTTTGATTTACCTTATCGTCAAATTCTTTGTAATCAAAGCTTAATGTACCTGTTTTATCTAATTCTGCACTTAATGTAGGTAAATTAAATAATTCCTTAGCTTTTTCATCATTTAAAACTGAATTTGGCTTAATGTATTTTAAAACATCTTTAGGAGATACTTTGCTAATGTGATTTATATCATTCTTTTTATCTTCACCAACTAATTTGTATGTTGGATTTAATGAAGAAAGTGCTTGTTGATATGAATCTTTTTTAGCTTGTTCTTCTTTTGATAACTCTTCAGTTGATGAAGTGTCAGTTGTTGATCTAGCAAATGTACCAAATGTATATGCTTTATCTTCTGATTTAACATCTGATTGCAATAATGAAACAAAGTTAAAGTTAAACTTAATATTTCCATTAGTTTTTTCAGATAATGTAGTATTAATTACAACTTTAGCATTTTCTAATTTTTCATTTGTTCCATAATTTGCAATAGCAACAAAATCAGTAGCATTTAATGTAACATCATTAATGTTAATTTCACCTAATTTTCTTAGAGCGTTTGCTGAATCAAAATCTTTTGCTTTTTCAAAATCTTTAATTTTTTCATCTCTATTTGCGTCATTGTCTAAGATAACTGAAACAATTCCTTTGTATGCGAATTGGGCTTTTAATTTATTCAATCTTGCTTTTTCAGCTTCTTTAGTTGCTAAGAATCCTTCAACAGTTGTTTTTTCTAAAGTAACTTCACTTACTTGATTTACACCATATTCTGAACCAATAGTTGTTGATAATTTAGCTGTTACATCAACTTTTCCATCTCTACCATTTTCAGTATTAACATTCGCTGTGTTTGATTCAAGAGATGTTGGTGTAAAGTTAAATTTACTTAAGTCAATGTTGTAAAGAATTGAAGTAGGTTTAACAAGTGAATTAATATCTAATCCATCAACAAATTTATATGACACCTTAGATAAATTAGTGAATTTTGCGCCATCTTTTTTAACGGCATCATCAACTGAAGTAGTGGCTTTACCTGCATAATCCACTTCAACAATTGGTTGTTTTTTAGCAGCTTGTTGTTGAATTAATGTTTTAAGTTCTTCTAGCACTTGTTTTCTATAATCTTCGATTGATACAAATCCATTAATTTCAAAGTTTTGTGTTAAATTAATTGTTTCTAATGTTCATTCTGGGAAGTATGGTGAAACAAGAGTATATTTAATTGAAATTGATGATGTATCAGTTTCTGATTTCTTAACACTTAATACTTTAAGTTTAACAGCATAAATTTGATCTGCAGGTTTTTTAGCTGTATGTCTTTTGTTAACATTTGCTTCAGAACTTAAATCGCTACCTTCTAAAGTATTTTCAATAGCTTCTCTAGAATTATCTGCAAATACTTTTTCTTTTGGTAAAAAAGCACCATCATTCATTGATTTGAAAACAATGTTTTCTGGATGATTAATAGCTTCAATTAATGTAGCTTTTGATTTTTCATCACTAAAGTATTTACCATCTCTATCGTAAATAACAATAGCATCATTACTTTGGATGTTTGCACTAATAAATGCTTGCGCAGTTGAGTATCAGTTAGCTTTCAATTCTTCGAATTTAGCATCTGATAAGAAACCACTAACTATGTTTGTTTTTGGTTCATCTGCACTAACTCTATCAACACCAGGTATTTTAATTGAAACAACACCTTCAGCGTTAACTGTTCCATTGTTTCTATCTGTAATTTTAACATCTGTTGTTATTTCTTCTAATTTAATGTTGTCTTTTTCAACAGGGTAAGTTTTGAAATATGGTACTTCTTTAATTTTTGTAAGTACTACTTCAGCAGTCAAATCAACATTACCTTCAGTTCCTGTTAATCCAGTTGTAACAAATCCGTTAATTGCTTCAAAATATTTGTAGTATTCACTAGCTTGTGGACCTTCGAAAATTGAAACAGGGGTAGAAGGAATTCTATTAATTCCATTAATTTCAAATTTAAGACCTGTGTTTGAAGCATCATTTTTAACCGATGCTGAGTTTAACACTTTTCTAAGAGCTTGCTTAAGTTCTTCAACATATTTAGTTCCCATAAATCCATTAATTGTAAGATCGAATGTTTTTGAAGGAACTCCTTTTGTTTTATCCACTCTAGGATCATTTGATTCGATTGTTACTTTTAATGATACTGAACCACTGTCATTTCCATCAACTCCAGGATTCATAACAATATTTTTAATTGTGAATTTTCCGGCTTCTGATTCAATTTCTCTATTATCTTTCTTAAAAGTTAATTTAAGAATTGATTTAGTTAAATCAAAATCTTTTTGTTCTTTTTCAGCGTTAAATTCTGTTGAATATTGTGATGCTAAATATCATTTTTTATCTTTAAGACTTGATAAATCTTTATTGACGTATACTACTCCACTAGGGAATTGAGCTTCAGCTGCAGCAGCAATTTTATCTAATTCTTTTTGAATTTCAGCGTTTGTGTCAGTAGCAGAAGTTTCTGTTCCACTGTTATTTTTGTTTTCTGTATAGTTGTATCCATCTACTAATACTTCTTTAGTAATTGAAACACCATCTTTAGAAATAGAATATGTAACTAATAATGTTTCTGGGTGTTGTGTAGTAGTTCTTGATGATACCACTTCAAATGTAACACCTTCTGGTAAAACATCTGTGTTTACTTTAATAACCGCTTCATAATTAGCTTTATCAGCATTTAACAATTTTTCAGCTTTAGCTGCTGAACCGTTTTTGTCATTTAATTCTGCATGAACTAATTTAAGTTTTGATACTAATTCTTGAAGAGTATTACTTGCTTTTAAAGCTTCTTCTGATAATTCTTTAAATCCAAGAACATCTCTTGTAACTACTAAAGGTTCTGAACCTTCAACATTTGAAGTTAGAGTAACTTCAACAGTAACTTTAGAAGAAGCATTATCTCCAGTTACTTTTGTAATTGTAGCTGTAGCATTAGCATTTTCATCTAATAATAATGCAACAAAGTTTTCAACTTGTGCGTCACTAGCTAATGTTAATGATTTTTTAAATCCTTCAGCTGTAGTAACTTTTAATGAAGTTTCAGCCAACTTTTGTAATCTTGCATTTTCAGCTGCAACAATTTCTGCTTTTTTAGCAGCTAATTCTTCGTTGTGTGTAGCTTCATTTTTGAATCCAGATTGTGTAACTGTTATTGTAGCAAATACATCTGGTTGAGCTAAACTTCTAAGTAATACAGAAATTTCAGCTGTATCGTTTTTAGCAACAACACTAGTAATTGAAGCTTCAATCCCTTCAATTTCCTTGTTTTCTGCTACATTTTTTGGTTTACCTTTTAATTCAAATAATTTTTTAAGTTCACTACTTGACAATGATGGTAAGTATACATCAGCTTTAGCTTCTGCCCCAACATATTCTGTTTCTATAGCAGCTTTTTGTAGTGTTTCTCTTAATTTGTTTTTTTCTTTTACGAACATTTCTGGAACAATTTCATTTACATCAAAATCTGCTGTAAGAACAACAGGAGTTAATTTGTCATTATTTCTAGCTCTAATTTTAGCTTCAACATGAACTTTGAATGTTCCTTCGACTGGGTCAACACTAGTAATTTCGTAAACAAAAATATTATTCTTACCGCTTGTAGATTTAACTTCGAAATCATTTTTTGTTAAAGATGATCAGTGTAGTAAACTTAAACCATTTTTAACAACTATAGAACTCGAGCTTTTTTCAAGATCTAAATCTCCTTGTTTTACTTCGGTTTCGTTATTACAACTTACTGCAAGTGCACCAGCAGCAAGTGTTAAACCACCTAATGAAGAAGATAAAATAACTAATTTTTTATTATTTTTCATTTTTATCCTTTTCTTTTAATATTTGAGGCAAAATATAGCTGTACATTTGCAATCGATACTATTTTTTACCACATTAAGCCTCGCTTATATTATACACATATTAAAAATATTAAATAAAGAAAAAAGATAAAAATATTAAAGTTAGATTTATTAATTATTATTAATAATATGAATACAACTTTTTAGCCTTAAAAACAAGTAATTAAGTAATAGTTATAATATGAAAAAATATTTTCACAAAAAATAAATTTACATATAAGTAAAACGGATTGAAAATAATGCTTTTTTTATTGTATAGTTAAAATTTATAATATTTGATATAATTTAAAAATAATTTATAAATAATAAATTGAGGTTAAAAAATGGCACAAAATAAACAACAATATGATGCAAATAGTTTGCAACAACTTGAAGGTTTAGAACACATCAGACTTAGACCTGGTATGTATATCGGTTCAACCAGCGAGACTGGTTTGCACCACTTAGTATGAGAGATTTTAGATAACTCTGTGGATGAACATCTTGCAGGTTTTTGTGACAAAATAGACATTGTAATTACCAAAGAGAATCACATTATTATAACTGATAATGGTCGTGGAATTCCAGCAGATATCAACAAGCAAAGTGGTCTTAGTGGAATTGAATTAGTATTAACTAAAACTAACGCTGGTGGTAAATTCAACAAAGATTCATATGCATTCTCTGGAGGACTTCATGGAGTTGGTTCTAGTGCTGTAAATGCGCTAAGTAAGTTGATGATAGCAACAGTAAAAAGAGATGGAAATATTTATCAAGCTAAGTTTGTTGATGGTGGACATATTGAAGAAAAAACACATATTATTGGAAATTGTCCATTAGATGAAACTGGAACAACAATTGAATTCTTACCAGATTATACAATCATGGAAAGAAAACCATTTAGTAAGGAAAAGATTGTTGATAGAGCAAAACAAATTGCTCACTTAAATAAAGGTTTATATATCTCTATTGAAGATCAAAGAGATAATTCCTTTACTGAGTTTAAATTCGATAATGGAATTATTGATTATGTTGTTGAATTAAATGATGGGTATCCTTTATTACATGATCAAATTCTTTATGTATCTGAAGAGTATTCTTCAAATAAAGGTGATGGTGAATTTGAAAGTGATGCAAGAATTAAAGTTGAAGTAGCAATGCAATATGTTAAAGAATATTCAAATGTTCCTAAGGTATTTAGTTATGTAAATAACATCTTTACAAGTGAAGGTGGACATCACCAACAAGGTTTTCTTTTTGCTTTGGAAAAAACTATTAACAACTATGCATTACGTAATAAATTAATTAAAAACGAAAACGAAAGATTTACCAAGGATGACCTAACTCAAGGACTTTCAGCAGTTATTTCTATTAGACACTCTAATCCTCAGTTTGAAGGACAAACTAAGGCTAAATTGGGTTCTAAAGATGCTAGAGTAGCAACAAATAAAATTGTTAGTGAGTATCTTGAAAGAATTCTTAACGAAGATCCAGTGATTGCACAAGCTATTATAAATATGGCTAAAGCAGCTAGAAAAAACAGATTAGATACTGCTGCTTTTGCTGAAAGTAATAAACGTAAAACCGCTTTTGATAACGCAGGTTTACCTGGAAAATTAGCTGATTGTTCTTCAAAAAATGCTGAAATTAGCGAATTATTCATTGTTGAGGGAAACTCAGCTGGTGGTTCAGCCAAAATGGGTCGTGACCGTAAAACTCAAGCTATTTTACCTCTTAGAGGAAAAATTCTTAATGTTGAAAAAGCTCGTGCACATGAAATTTTTAAAAATGAAGAGATATTAAATCTAATTCAAGCTATTGGTACAGGTGTAGGTGAAAATTACAACTTAAACAAACTTAGATATCATAAAATCGTAATCATGACTGATGCTGATGTTGATGGAGCACACATTAGAACATTACTATTAACCTTTTTCTTCAATTACTTCCGTGAATTAATTGAATATGGATTTATTTATATAGCCCAACCTCCACTTTATAAAATTCAACAAAATAAAACTGTTGAATATGCCTATAATGATGAACAAAAAGATGAGATTTTAGCTAAATTAAATCCAAATCAAAAGATTAATATTCAACGTTATAAAGGTCTTGGAGAAATGGATCCTGAACAACTTTGAGAAACAACAATGAACCCAGAAACTAGAAATATGTTACAAGTTCAAATTAATGATGTGATTGAAACTAAGAAATATTTCAACACTCTTATGGGTGAAGAAGTTGAACCTAGACGTGAATTCATTAAGGAAAACGCTCGTTTTGTAAAAAACCTTGATATTTAATTAATTGTCTGATTAGTTTACTAATCAGATTTTTATTTTTTTATTGTTAAATTTCTTAAAGTTAATTTAATTTCTTTTGTTTTTTTAATATCAATATATAATACTTTTATAAATTAAGATAGCTTATCTTAAATTAGAATATTTTATATTTTCAATAATTAAATTACATGGAGAAAAAATGAACCCAACAAGAATTATACCGTTAGGTGGAGTTCAGGAAATTGGTAAGGCAACTCTATTAATTGAACAAGATGATCACATCTTTTTAATTGATGCAGGTATTAAATTTGCTGACACTTTCACAACCGGAATTAAAGGAATAATTCCAAATTATTCTTACTTAAATTTACCTGATAAAAAAGTTGAAGCTTTATTTATAACTCATGGACATGAAGATCATATTGGTGGAGTTATATATTTAGTTAAACAAACAAAACTAAAGAAAATTTTCGCACCTAAAATTGCAATTAGTTATTTAAAATTAAAATTTGAGGAACATAAAATAACTCGCAAAATTGAATTTGTTGAGATTGATAAAAATGATAGTTACAAATTTCCAAAAGGAGTTGTGGTTGATTTTTGAACAGCTCAACACTCAATCCCTGATGCTTTTGGTGTTAGAATTACTACTCCACATGGAAAAATTATGTGTACTGGTGATTTTAGATTTGACTATACACCTATAGGTAACTACACAGATTTTGCTCGTTTAGATGAAATTGGTAAACAAGGTCTTACTGCGTTACTTAGTGACTCTACAAATGCGATGCGTCCATATCACTCACCAAGTGAAAAAGATATTTTAATCGACATTAAAAAACATATGGAAAATGCAAAGCGTAAGATTATTATCACTGCATTTGCTTCAAATTTAACTAGAGTTAAAGTTATTATCGAGCTCGCTGCACAGTTAAATAAGAAAATTGTAACTTTTGGTCGCTCAATGATTCAAGGAATAAAAATTGGTCGTAAATTAGGTTATATTGATGTTCCTTCGGATATTTTCATTGATAAAAAACAACTCTCTTCTATTGATGATTCAAAATTAGTTGTTTTAACCACAGGTTCACAAGGAGAACAGCTAGCAGCACTATCAAGAATGTCTTACGGAAAGCATCCTTCAATTAAAATTTCTAAAGGTGATACTGTCATTTTCTCAAGTAGTCCAATCCCAGGAAATAGAATGGTTATAGAATTACTTATAAACAGACTTTACAAACTAGGTGCTACAATCAAGGAAAATGGTACTGATGGATATTTACATACTTCAGGACATGCTTACCGTCATGAACATGATAAGATCTTTCAATTAACTAAACCTAAGTATTTTATCCCATACCATGGTGAATATAGAATGTCAATTGTACATGGTCAAAGTGCAGTTGAAAACGGAGTTGATTCTAAAAATATCATTATTCCTGAACCTGGAAGAGTTTATTTAATGAAAGATGAAATTATCACTCCAACCAATGAAACAATAGACTATGGACCGATATATATCGACGGTACTTCAATTTTAAATACTAATGCTGCACTAATTAAAGAACGTGCTAAATTAGGAACTTCTGGTTTTGTTTCAACTATTTTAACAATTAATAAAAAAACTAATTCTATTATTGGTAAACCTCAAATTATTAGTCGTGGAGCTTTCTTTGTAAAAAATTCGACTAAACTAATTGAAGAAACAAAAAGAATTGTTCACGGTTCAATATTACATTGCATTAGAAATAATTCAAATTGAACAATTCCTGAATTAAAACAACTTATTATTGACCGTCTTTCAACCTTATATCACAAAGAAAGAAGACGTGTTCCATTAATCATCCCTATTTTTAACATTATTGAACAAGATGAGTCAAAAGAAAAAAATAACAAAAACAAAAAAGATAAAAAATTAAAAGTTACTTTTGAATCTGATCAAAAAACAAATACTCAACAAAAGCGTTCAGGTGTTGCTCAAGCTGAAAAAATCGTTGAAGAAATGAGAAAAAGCATTACTAAAAAAGTAAGAGAAACTGAAGAACATATGTATAATGAAATGTCAGAAGATGAGGAGCTATAATAATGGTTGATGTTGATAAAAGAATTAAAAAGGTTTTATATTCTCAAAAAGATATTGAGCAAAAAATTGTTGAATTAGCTAATTGAGTTAATGAAGAATTCAAAAATAGTAATGACTTAATTGTGGTTTGTTTACTTAAAGGTGCGATGCCATTCATGGCTCAATTGATTAAGAATATAACCGTTGATCATTCAATAGATTTTATGATCACTTCAAGCTATGCAGGTTCTCACGCAAGCAGTGGAAGTGTTAAGGTCATCATGGATCTAGCTAATGATATTGAAAATAAAGATGTTTTAATTGTTGAAGATATCATTGATTCAGGTATAACTTTAGAAAAAATCAAAGGTATTTTACTAACTAGAAAGCCTAATAAATTAAAAATTCTAACTTTACTTGATAAACCTTATAATCGTAAAGTTAACTTAAATGCTGATAAATATGGTTTTCTTGTACCTGATGAATTTCTTGTTGGTTTTGGTCTTGATTACAAAGAGAAGATGCGTAATCTTCCATATATCGGTATCTTTGATGAAAAATTCTTAGAAAAATAAAAAGTTAAGTTTTATTACTTAACTTTTTTGTTTGTTTTTGACTTATTTAACAACATGTTCTGTAATTGAATGATTTTCAACAACAAGGTATTTATCACCTGGTTGTGGTTCATATGGTTCTAAAGCTTCTGTAGCATTTGCGTGGTTGTTTTTGATTTCATTGAATAAACGTAATGAATCAACTGATGTGAACACACTTGATGTAACTCCGAAAGCATTAATCATTTTTTCATTATTAACAATTCCGATAATAGCTGTGTTTGGACGGAATTTGGCAACTTCTTTAAGTAATTCTCCAGTTCTTGAAAGAACAACAGCGTATTTGTAATCTCCACGACGTACTCTGTTTGCAACTTCATATGCAATTAATGAACGTGGGTTTTCTGAGTCTGAATTTTTACGAACTTCTTCAAGTTGAACATCATAGTAATTTTTTGAGTAAAATTCTTTTTCAGCTCTTCTATTGATTGCTGACATAACTTTAACTGATTCAAGAGGGAATTTTCCATTAGCTGATTCACCTGAAAGCATTGTTGAATCTGCTCCTAATTCAGTTGCAAGATAAACGTCGGTAACTTCTGCACGTGTAGGATGTGGATTATTTTCCATTGAGTCTAACATTTGTGTAGCAACAATAACAGGTTTTCCTGCTTCTCTACATTTTCTGATCATAACTTTTTGGAAGTATGGAACATCGTAATATGGAATTTCTAATCCTAAATCACCACGAGCAACCATGATACCATCTGATTCTGCGATGATTTCGTCAATATTTGTAACTCCTAAGTGTGATTCAATTTTTGAAATAATTTGTACGTGTTCTCCACCATTAGCGTTTAATAATTCACGTAATTCTTTAACATTTTTAGCTGAGTTAACGAATGAAGCAGCAACGTAGTTAATTCCACTTTTAATTCCAAAGATAACATCATCAATATCTTTTTGTGCTAAGAATGGAAGTGTAAAGTCAACACCAGGGAGGTTAATACGTTTATTTGTTTTTAATTTGTGTGAGTTTTCAGCTTTAGCCTTAACATAACCTTTACCAACTTCTGTAACAACTGTTGATAATTTACCATCATCTAATAAAACTTGGTTTCCAACGATTAAATCTGCTGACATATCGTAAGCAACAGTAATTTCAGTTTCTGTTCCTTCGAAATTTTTGTATTTCTCTTCTGTAGTTCAGATTGTTAATTCTGTACCAGCTTTAATTTGTTGAGCACCATCTTTCATTTTTCCAACACGAATTTCTGGACCTTTTGTATCTAACATTAAAGATACAGGAATTCTTAAGTCTTTTGAAATTTGTTGTCCAAGAACGAATTTATTTAATTGTTCTGAGTGATCTCCGTGGCTGAAGTTAGCTCTAACGGTTGTAACTCCATTTTCAATTAAAGAACGTAATGTGTCGTAATTGTCACTAGATGGACCAATTGTAGCAACTAATTTACTTCTTTTGTTAATTAAGTTCATTTTTTCTCCTATATTTTAAAATTTCTAAGTATTATTGTTTTAAATCATTTATATTTTAACACATTAAAAAATTATTATCTATTTATAAGAGTTTTTTAGTGAAATATTTTCTTTTTTTGTAATTAAAAAAGTTAGGTAGTTCCTAACTTTAATTATTTGATTCAGTATTAGAATCTTGAATTTTTCTAAAGGATTCTAATGAGAAACCTTTTTTATCATTTGTATTTGATGGAGTAATAAATTTAGATGTAAAATCAAACTCAATCATGGTATTTTCTTTATTAAAAAGCGTTCTATGAGGAATTAATTTGTACTGAATTTCCAAGCAATTTGTTTGAAGATTTTTAACAGGTGGGTAGAATTGGATATCAAATTTAGATAATAATCTCTCAAGTTTTTCTTGATTTTCTCTGTTTTTTGATTCATCTGTTGTAGGAATTAAACTGATTTTTAAGTTGTCATAACTCATAGTTTCTTTATTATAACCGGCAACTAGTTCATCAACAGTTAAATTATAAATATGACTTCCATCTTTTTGCACTACAGTTAATAAATCATAAATTTCATTTGCATAAAGAAAGTCTAAATAAAACATCTCAGATTGAATATTATTTCCAATATTTACTTTTTTATTAATATTTGATAAATTATCTTCAGTAGCTTCATATACTTGTGAGTACACAGGAACATTTAATGCAACTAAATCTGGATCATCTTGATTAACATTAAATTGTAATTTTATAGCCGAATAATCAATATTAGTTGAATTAGTGTATTTAACTGCATCTCAAAGAAGTGAATTTAATGTTTCAGATTTTTCATTTTCAGAAACTGCTTTTTTAAATTTCTCTACGCTTTCATAACCTTTAATGTAATCTTTAATCCTAATTTTACTAATTGAACCTGAATGAGGGTAGAATTTGTAGTAATTAGTATTTTCAACTTTTTCTAACTTTTTAAATCCGTCAACTTTATATAAATGTTCAAATCTTTTTATTTTGCTTTGATCAAGTTTGTTTTCGTTGTAGAGTTTTTGATCTTCTTTATCAATTAGAACAATTTTCAAGAATAATTCACCCGTAAAGTCATTTGCATAACTATAAAAAGTTACGTTATAATCAAAAAATAATTCATTGATATTTTTAAGGTTTTTAGTAATTAATGAATAATTTTTGTTAACAAAATCATTAATATCTTTTAACTTAAATTGATTTTCTCAGTATTCTTTGTAGTTTAATTCATAATATGTTGATACATCATTTTTGAATAATCTTGGATATGAATTAACAAATTCGCTAGCATATTTAGTTTTTGTTATTTCATCTTTTACGCTCAATTTTAAATCAGCTAAATTAAAAGTTAATCCAGTAGTTTTAATTGGGACAATATTTTTATTTTTTAAAATATTTTCTTGTTGTATTGCTTTAATAGATAATAAAGTTGCAGAAGCACTAACTGTAGATAATAAAACTGTACCAAGAATTATATTTTTGAATTTAGTTTTCATTTTATTCCCCTTTAAAAATTTGTTCGATTTTTTCTTTTAATTTATCTATATTAGTTTTTTTTAGTGTTGAAACTAGTAAATAGTCAAATTCAAATCATTCACTTTCAATCTCTTTTATTAGTTTTAAAAGTTTAGATTTTTCACTTTGATTTAGCTTATCTAATTTAGTAAAAATAAAACTTATTGGTTTTTGTAAATTTTTAAGATAACTAATAACTTGAGCATCAATCTCAGTGATTCCTCTACGAGAGTCTAGAAGAAGAAAAATGTGTTTTAAATTAGTTGAATTTTCAAGATATTCTTGAATCATCAGATTCATTTTTTGATTATCTCTAGTACTCATTTTAGCATAACCATAACCTGGTAAATCAACAATTACTTTATTCTCATCAGTAAAATAATTTAATAATTGGGTTCTCCCAGGTGTTTTACTAACTCTAGCTAAATTAGTAATGTTTGTTAAACTATTAATTAAACTACTTTTGCCAACATTTGAGCGACCTCAAAAGCATATTTCTATACCTGAATGAACTAATCAATTTGATTTATTAGAACTACTTTTAACAAATTTAAACATTTTTTAATTTCTCCTTATGTCTTTCAAGTGTTGAACTGTAGTTAATGTCCTCATAATTAGGCATAATTAAAATTGTTTCAAGTTCATTGTTTAAGGTTTTATTACCCGCAGCTAGTTCAAGTTCATAATTAAAATCAGTATTGTTTCTAGCACTTCTGATTATAAAATTTACGTTGAGTTCTTTAGCAATATCTGCAATGAATCCATTTTTATTTATTAAAACTTTAACATTTGTTAAACTTTTGACTTTGTCTTTTACATCATTATATCTCTCTAAGATATCAGATTGATTTGTTTTATCCGGATTTATTGAAACTATTATAAAAATAGCATCAAAAATTTTTAATGCTTTTTTTAATATTTCCATATGTCCTTTATGCCAAGGATCAAAGGAACCGGGATAAATCGCATATTTTTTATTCATATAATTTAACTGCATCACGTGCAATTACTAATTCTTCATTAGTTCTAATTACATAAACTGGAATTTCAGAATCTGGAGTTGAAATTAATTCAAATTCGTTAATATCTCCATTATTCTTAGATGAATCAAGTTTAATGTGTCTAAAGTTAATTTTGTTAATAACTTCTTCTCTAAATTTTGCACTATTTTCACCTACACCAGCTGTAAATACTAAAGCATCGACTTTTGGACCGATTTTATTAAAGTAAATTGATGTATAATCAACGATTTTTTGAATGTATAGTTCAAGTGCAAAAAGTGCACGTTCATCACCATTTTCAGCAGCATTTCTAACATCACGCATATCACTTGAAATTCCGGAAACACCAAGAAGTCCAGATTGTTTATTTAAGATGTTTGTAAACTCACTAATACTAATGTTCATTTCTTTCATTAAGAATTCATGAATTGAAGGGTCGATATCACCACTTCTAGTTCCCATCATTATTCCAGCAAGTGGAGTTAATCCCATTGATGTATCAAAAGATTTAGAATCTTTAACTGCACATAATGAGGCTCCATTACCAATGTGTAAATTAACAAAATTAACTGACTTCTTGCCTAAAATATCTTGAAGTTTCTCTGTAATATATCTATGTGAAATTCCGTGAGCACCATATTTTTTTATACCGTATTTTTCACTAATTTCACGTGGAATTGGGTATGTTGAGTTTACTTTGTTAATTGTAGTGTGAAAAGCTGTATCAAAATTTGCACTAGCTTTAGCATGTGGAATAACTTCATTAAAGGCTCTAATAGCTTGGATTGCTCCTGGGTTATGAAGAGGTGCATAAATTGAAACTTGGTCAATTAATTGAATTTCTTTTTCAGTTAATTTTGAAGCTTTGTCAAAGTATGGGCCACCTTGAACTATTCTGTATCCAATATATTCGATTTCTTTTACATCTTTAATTATTTTTAACTCATTAAGCATCTCTAAAATGTGTTTTGCAGCAACACGGTGATTTGGTAAAGCTAATTCTTTTTCGTGTTTACCATTAAATTTGATTGTGATATTACCCATAGGAAGTGTAATTCTTTCGGCAATACCTGTAGCAACAACTTCAAAGTTCTCTTTATTAAAAAGAGTTAATTTAATTGAACTACTTCCAGCATTAATAACTAAAATTTTTGACATGAACTAAACTCCTTCTGATTGTAAAACTGTAATTAAAACTGTGTTTAAAACATCTTCAACTGTACTTCCTCTTGAAAGGTCATTTACAGGTTTATTTGTTCCAACAACAACTGGTCCAATTGCTCCATATCCACCTAGACGTTGAACTAGTTTATATCCAATGTTTCCAGCACCTAAGTCAGGGAATACTAAAACATTTGCTCTTTCACTATATGCTTCTCTTGAATATTTTGCTTTTCTAATTTCTGAAACTAAAGCTGCATCAAGTTGAATTTCTCCAATAGCCTTAACACCTTGATAAACTTGGTTAAATAAATCAGTAGCATTTCTAACCATAACCGTTTCATCTGTCTTAGCTGAGCCATCGGTTGAAAAACTTAAAAAAGCTACTCTAGGATCAAATCCTATTTGTTTTGCAAATTCGGCTGCATTAAGACCAATTTCACTTAGTTGCTCTTGGTTAGGTTTTGGATTAACTGAGATATCGCTAAAAATTAAGGTATCTATGTCTTTGTGCATTATCATTACTGAACTAATTGTTTTAATACCAGGTTTAGGTCCAATAGTTTTAAATGCAGCTCTTAAAATATCAGCTGTTGAATAGTTTAATCCACCAACTACACCATCTACTTTACCTTGTGCTAAAAGCATCATTGCAAAAAACGGACGTGAACTTAACGCTTTTACTGCTTGTTCTTCTGTTTCTTTTCCTTTTCTTAAAACTACATAATCTTTTACCATTTGCTCAATCACACTTTTGTCGTTATTCATATTAACAAAATGTAAATTTTCAACTGGCTCATGATCTTTTTCTACTAATAAAGTTACTTCAATGTTTTTGTATTTTTGAGCTAGCTTTTTAGCTGCTTCAATACTTCTATTATCATCACCATCAATTAATACAATTTTCTTTGTTGTATTAATTGATTTAATTTTTTTATCTAATAAATCAATAAATTTCATATCACTCCTATTGTTATTCTTTTATATTCTACTATTTTTTATTTATTTTAAATAACATTGGTATTTTTCAACAATTTATGAAATGCTAAAAAATAAAAAAGAGTCAAATGACTCTCTTAATTTGTTGTCTCTTGGTTTACTCCGAATTCCATTTTTAATGTGTTTTCTTCAATTTGTCTGTTAATTTTACTAAGTAAAATAAATCCACCAACTAAATCCACAATACCTATAAAAAATCCAATTAAAAGTAAAATAAATGAAGTATTATCAATTTTTGATGCTTTAATACAAACTAAGATATGTATAATAAAAGCTGCTATTCCAAGCACAAAAAGAAAGAATCCAAGAACAAAAATCAACATTAATGAACTAAAAGCAGATATATCAGGTCTATCCGCAGCTAATTTTGATAAAGCTGCAATACTTGGAAAAACAAGAATTAAAAATAAAATGTAACTAAAAATTAAAATAAATTTTAGAACAAGCATTGTAACAGTTAAACTTTTTACTTTTTTAAGTTCATTATTATTTAAGCTACTACTTAAAATTTCCATATTTTTCTCCAATAATTATATTTTGTTACAACGGATATTATATTACATTTCAATAAAATTATGCTTTACTGAGTAAATCACTTATAGCCTTTGCTGCTATTGAACCATCACTTGCAGCTGTTACAATTTGACGGATTTTTTTATCAACAATATCTCCGGCTGCAAAAATGCCAGGAATTTTAGTTTGCATATGTTCATCAGTTTTAATAAATCCATTTTCTTCCACAATACCTAAATCTTTAATATATTCATTGCTTGCAACCATACCAATGTAAGGGAATAAAGATGAAACTTTAATTTCTTTTTCAACACCATTATCTAATATAATTGCACTTTCAAGTGAATTTTCTCCATTAATTTCTTTAATTGTAGAATTATATAAAATTTTAACATTAGGTTTTGCTTCTAAGTCTGTAATTAAGTGTTTTTCAGCAGTTAAATGATCAATATTTGTTATTAAGGTAACCTCAGAAGCTATGTTTGATAAATAGGCCGCTTCTTCAACTGCACTATTACCACCACCAAGAACTAGTGAAGGATTTTTGCCAAAAAGAGGTCCATCACAAATTGCGCAATAACTTACCCCACGATTTTCGAATTTTTCTATATTTTTGATAAATGTAGGTACTTTATTTTTCATTCCACTAGCAATTAATACAGTTTTAGATTTAATAATCTCACCACTAGCTAAAACAACTTCTTTATCTAAATCTGAAATATTATTTAACTTGACCACTTCACCATATTTATATACAGCACCGTATTTTTTTGCATGTTCAAAGAACTTTGTTCCTAATTCTCAACCTTCAATTAGTTCAGTTCCGATTCAATTTTCAACCTTAGAAGTTAATGATATTTTTCCACCAGGAGCACTTTTTTCAATAAAGATTACACTTAAGTTAGCTCTAGAAGCATATAAAGCGGCATTTAATCCTGCTGGACCAGCCCCAATAATTGCTAAATCATATATATTTTTATCCATATTTTCCTCCATAAAATAATTTAGTAAATTATACAATAAATTTACAAAAAATCACTTTTATATAAAAAAATAAGTAAAAAAGCCATTTTTTATTAACATAACTTTTCAAAATTAAACTTCTAAATTTTGAAGATTGAAAAAATGTTGCTTCATAAAATGAAACAAACACTTTATTTATTTTTTGTTAAAGTCTACAACTTTAGTAAACAATGGATAATCTTCTTTTTCAATGTGGTGTGAAATCATAATCACCGTTTTATCTAAATTAAATATTTTTTTCATTATATTATCACGATTATTTTTATCTAAATTACTTAAACTTTCATCTAAAATCATGATTTCTTTATCAACATAAAAACTATTTAGCAGATTAATCCTTTGTTGTTCACCAGTTGAATAATTATTATTTTCATCAACTTGATTGATAATAAAATTAGCATTAAATAATTCTTTTAACTCACTACTTCTACTTTGATTTTGTAATAAGTCAACATTTAAAGTATTTTGACTTTCAACACTGCAATAGTTAAATAAATTACTTAGTGAGTCATTTTTAGTTATTTTTGTACCATTAACTAAAATTTCTCCTTCATAATTGTCATATAAGTTTAACATAAGTTTAGCTAAAGTACTTTTTCCACACCCACTTTTTCCAAGTAAAAGTACTTTGTCACCTTTATTTATTGTCAAGTTAAAGTTTTCAAAAATCTTTTTATTATCAAAACTTAAGTTAATATTTTTTAATTCTATTTTCTCAAATTTGTCTACATTTAGTAAATTTGGAGTAGCAAATTTTGCCAAGAACTTTTGTATTTTGTTTCAAATACCCATTATTTGAAAGTATCCACTAAATACTTGAACTGTAAAACTTAATTTTGCTGAAAGAGTTCCAAAATGAACTATAGAAAGGATTAATAATTCAATTCCAATTTTTCCATTTTTAAATAAGAAGAATGCACCGATAAAGATACTAATTTGGATTATTAAGTCTAATAAATTAGCTATATAACTAACAATAGTTTTACCATTGAGATTTTTGTTATATGAAGAGTAAACAGGGGTGATTTTTTGAGTAAATTTATCCACAAAATATTGTTTTTTATTACTAAAGATAATTAAATTATAGATTGATAAAAAGCGATTAACTTTATTTAAAAGTTTATTTTTAATCTCTGACTCTTTTCTTGAAAACTGCCCGTAAAAACTGTAAATTAAGAAATCTTTAATAACTTTAACAACGGTTATACCTAAGAAGATTAACAATAACTGTCAGCTTAAAAAGCTATAAAGAACTATAATTCCCACAACTTCTAAAAATCCATTTAATAATGCTGCTGGAATAATAAGCATTTGTCCAATCATTCCGCAATCAGTTTCAAGAGTATTTAATATCTCTTCTTTATTCGCATTTTTGATATCTCTTGGGTGAGAATTAGCAATTTTTCTATAGACATCTTGTCTTAAGTGATAGTGTCCTCTATATATGATTAATAAATAGAATTTTTGCTGAACAAATAGAAAAACTAATGAAATGATACTAAATGAAGCATAAATAGCGATTTTTATGATTAATGAATTTAAATCATTAGCAGAATTGCTTGTAATATCTTTTAACAATGTAGTTGTAAGTCATAAAATAACGACATTAATAACTGAGAAAATTGGGACAATTAAAATTGTGAATAAATTTAATTTTCAGTTAAGAAAGAAATATTTTTTAAGCTTCATTGATTTCTCCATTCTTAATGTTTATTAATTTATCAAATTTGTTTAAATGTTCGTTATTTAATGTATGAGAGATAATAATAATTGTTTTATCTAAACTTAATATGTAAGGTAAAATGATATTAAAGTTTTCTTTGTCGATATTTGAAAAACTTTCATCAAAAAGTAAAACTTCTTTTTGACTCATTAGTGCTTGAATAAGTGCTAAACGTTGATTTTGTCCAGTTGAAAATTCAGGATCCTTATCAGTAATTTCTTCTTCAGTATCTATTTCAAGGTTAAATAATTTTAATAATTCTTCAACATTAAAATTATCATTATTTTCAAGAGTTAAATTCTCAAGAATATTACCCTCGAAAAAACTCATTTGGGTTTTAGTTAAAAATGAACAACTTTGAAGATTTTCTAAATTGCAAACTTCCTTATCGTTTAACAAAACTGTTCCAGAAGTAATATTTTCATAATGACCTGTAAGTAATTTTATTAATGAAGTTTTACCAGAACCACTGGCACCAGTAATTAATATTTTTTGATTTTTTTCAATTTTCAAATTAATATTTTTTAATATATCTTTATTTTCAGTGCTTAAACTTACATTTTTTAACTCGATTGAATTAAAAATAAATTTACTTTTTTGTTGAGTTATTTTAGCTTCTAGAAGTTTTTTGTCTGTTAAATTAACTTTTGCAAGAACATCTTTAAACACTTTTTTAGCGACATTTATAGATGTTAATGAATTAACAATTGATGCTGAATATGAATTCATATCAAAGAATTTTGTCATTAGAACAGATAATGAGGCTATAGTTATTAATAATGGGTTTACCGCTCAAATAACCATACTTAAACTTAAAATTACAAAAGTATAAAGTAGAGCAAATGATTGCACGATAAAGATATAGATTGAGTAAATATTTGAAAGACTATTTATTTTATTGTAAATTTTCTTTTCTAAGCTATTTGAGTAAGAGTTAACTAACTGTTCACATTGACTATTAATTGAACTAGTAAAAAAATATTCAATATATTTTTTACTTTCACTCATAGGAACTGTATATAATGTTTTTTCTAGATCAGAAATTTTATTTAAATTACTTTTAAATAAATATATAACGGCTAAATATAATCCAAAAACAGGTAATGTATAACTTAATGTTATTGGTGAAATTATGCTAGCTGCAATTAGAATTGCTAAAAATGAAAGTATTGATTTTAATAGAGAAAATATTTGTAAAACATACTCATCAACATATTTAAATGGAGCATTGGTTAGAACATAAAATCAATCATTTTTATCATATTTACTACTTTGACATAATTTTAAATTCGCATAACTTATATACACTTTTTTACTGATATAACTATTTAACTTAGCATCTAGTTTATTCTTAAAAATACTATAAATAAAGGATATAATTAATGAAATAACTAAAATTCCTAGGTAAATTAATAAATATTTTACACTTTGGTCAACCAGTGAATATGTTAAGTTTTGAATTAAAACACCATAAAAATAAGAAACAATAAATTCAATGCAAAAAATTACTAAAAGGAGTATAAAAATTAGTGTGGATATACCTTTAAGCTTAAATAAATATTTCACATTTAATCCTTTCAAAATAAAAAGCCCGCTATTTGGGCTTTATTGTATAACATAATAAATTTATTAATTACAATTAAACGCCCAAAAATAGATTATTAATAATAATCTTTTTGATAATAATTTGAATAAATTGTTTAACCATAACATACTAATTTTACATTAATCTTTTTTTTATAAAAATATTAGTTTTTTAACTCTGTAATTGGGACAACATAAACATTATCTTTTGTTTTAAATAAATCTGATAATCCTGTTAAAACCATTTTAAATTTAGGTGTTTTTTGTTTGTTTTTAGGATTTTTTAAGTTATGCTCAACCACTTGAATTTCAAACTTATTTACATTTTCTATCGCTTTTTTTATCGCTTCTTCACCACCTAATTTACACTCTACAATTCCATATTCTCCATTTTCTAAAACGATAACTGCATCAATTTCAAATCCTTTTAATTCTCTATAATGTTTAACTTCAGCATCAAAAGTTGATGCATAAATTTTCAATTCTCAAAACATAATGATTCAAACAATAATCCTAGAGTATTAAGATCCGTTTTTAAATATTCAGGATTAATTTTTAATGCTGCCACTGCTAATGATGGGTCTACAAAATTTCTTTTATTTGCCATTCTTGTAGCATTTTTTGATCTAATATGAAAACTTCATCCTTGAATTTCATAGATCACAAACAATTTTTCTAACGCTTGGAAATATGAATTATAAGTTAGTCTAGTTATATTTACATCATCCATTATTGTTTTACCATTAGCTAGACTACATATATTTCTAGCGTATGACTTTAAAAATTTTTTGTTATGTTGGAATCTCTTTTTACACCGTCGATCTCAAAGATGTCACTTTTATATATATTTTCTAAAATAAGTTTAGGCAATAATAACTAATTTTCTTCATCAATTGTTAAATTTGATGGTCACCCGTCTCTACAAATATTAAAAACCAATTTATCAAAATTTTTTTCACACAATTTGGGCGTAGGAGAATAATCTGATTCAAATAATTGTTTAAGTGATATAGTTCCATTAGATTCATTCATTTCAAACAAGCTCATAGGATACATTTTTAAATATGTTATTCTACCTATACCTAAATGTAAATTATCATCTTTTTTACTATTGAACCAGTAAATAAAAACTCTCCTTTTGAATTATTATCATCGATATATTTTCTGACTGCATTTCAAATTTTTGGAAAATTTTGTCATTCATCAAAAAGAATCGGTTTTGGATTTTTAAGCAATTCAGATGGAGTAGAATCAATAATTCGCTTATAAAAATTAGATTTATTAGGATCTTGAAATTCCAAAATTGTATTTGAAAAATACTTAGCGATTGTAGATTTTCCGCAAGCCTTAACACCTTCAATTACAAGTCCACCAATAACTTTTTGTCTCTCTAAAATTTTACTTTCAATTAATCTGTTTTTATACTTCATTTTTACCTATAATAGGTATAGGTTTTTGGAAAAATATTCCAAATTAATTTTTATTCTTTTTTACACTATAAATAAGTATTTTTAGTAATAGTTATTTTATTTCACTTTCACTTTTTCCTTATTTCACTTTCACTTTTTTCCTTATTTCACTTTCACTTTTTTCCTTATTTCACTTTCACTTTTTCAATTAAATTTAGGAAAACAAAACGTATTAAAACATAATCTTTACATTCGCTTGGAATATAAATTAATAATATAATTTAAATATGAATGAAAATATAGTTAATTTTACTGATAGATTAGGATTTTATACAGTTGAACCAAGCTATCTTGAATATTTACACTTACAAGATAGAGAAGTTCAATATAATCCAGAATATAGAACAAAAGTTAAACCTCATTTAGGAATAGTTGTTAATTGTAATGATCAAATGTTTTTGGTTCCATTAAGTTCGCCGAAGGAAAAGTTTAATAGTATTAGAAATAATTTATATGAATATCACAAAATATTTAGTAAGGAGCAAAAATTAATTGGAATATTAATGATTAAAAAGATGATTCCAGTAACTTTTAATTTAATATCTAAAATTCAGTTTGAAAAGGAGAATAAGTATCACCATTTACTTACTGAACAACTCCAAATCATAAATAAACTAAAGAGCGAAATTACTAAGAAAATAACTACTTTTTATAAAAATAAGTTGAATAATAAATTTGTGTATGGTTCAACAAATCTAATTTTAGATCTGAAAATATTAGAGAATTATATAAATGACAAAAAATAATATATAATTTAAATATAAAGTGAGGTGTATGCCACCTATATCCAAAGAGCAAGGTTTTATGTGAGGTGTATGCCACCTATATCCAAAGAGCAACTTCTAAAGTAAACTAGGTTAATTCCTAGTTTTTTATTTAAATAAAAAATCGGCTATACACCGACTTATAAGATTATTATTTAAATTTAGCTAAGAATTTTTGCAATGAAAATCTGTTTTCAATTGTTTTTTCACTAGCATATTCTCAATCTCAATAATATGATTTTTTAACTCTGTTATATTTAGTTCTGCTAAAGAATTCAAAGTAAATAAATACAATAACACCAACTATCGCAAACGCAATAGATACAATAACATAAAGATTATATGAATCTTGACGATAAGGTTCCATTATACTACGTACTATTCCATAGTGTACAAAGTATAATCCTGAAGTTGCTCCAGGTTTAAATATTCCAAATAAGTTAAAAATTCAAACAATAATTATATATCCGATGATGTTTGCTATACCTTCATAAAGGAATAGAGGATAACGATAAGCTGCTCCGCCTTGTCCAAATAATGATTCACTAAGACTATCAATTATATACATATTTTGAGCAAAAGATTTACCAAAAATAAGTGAACTTTGTCCAGAATAATCAATTCTTCCATAAAGCTCATGGTTAGCATAATTTCCTCAACGACCTATAAATTGTCCAATTAAAATTGTTGGAATGATGTAAGAAGCAACTTTACGCATATCAATTTGATCTCTTTGAGTATAACCATATCATAAATCTAAAATAACCGCTAGAATAACTCCACCTTGAATTGAAAGTCCACCATCTCAAATTGCGTATCAATGTGAACCAGCAAATGGTGCAGGTGAGTAAAGAAGTTCTTCAACAACAAATCCTAAACGAGCACCAATAATAGCTGATGGAACAGTTATCAATATAAAAGTCATCAATATTTCAATTTTATATTTTGCACGATATCAAAAGAATGTAATTGATAAAACTGAAGCGATGATTCCGAGCATAATCATCAATGAATAAACTCTAAAATCATATGAACCAATGCTGAATAATGGAGTATTAGCACCGGCATGAATTCCTACTTCAGGAACTCAAATCGGAGTTGGATAGTTCATTTTAATTCTCCCTTCTTGATTCTATTGTTTTAATAACATCATAACCATCATGTCTTGCTAAATAAGTACTTACAGCAGCTTCAATAAGTGAGGCTGTATTACTTCCATCTTTAACCGGGATTCTAATTTTTTTAATTTTAGTATTTAATATTGTATATGTAAGAATTTGAGTTCCGAGTCTATCAAGAGAATTTTGTTCGTTTTTTTCAACCAATTCAATAACAAGTTGAATTTGGCACTTCGAAGCAACTGAACGAATTCCATATGTATATTTCACGTCTATAATTCCGATTCCACGAACTTCTAGGAAATTTCTAGTAATCTCTGGACTTCTTCCATAAACTACTCCACCAATATTTTTAATTAGAACAGCATCATCAGAAATAAATATATTACCTTTTTGAATCAAATCAAGTGTGGCTTCAGACTTTCCTAAACCTGATTGACCGATGATTAAAACTCCTATACCACCTACCTGAACTAAACATCCATGAATTTGTGTTTCTTCGGCAAAAAAACTATTTAATTGTGAACCTATTGTTGTCGTAATTGTTGAATTTGAATGATTTGTCACACAAACAGGAATTTTAAATTCATTAGCTGAATCAACTATTCAAGGTATAACATCAGGACTTACACCTTTTGAAAGTATTATTAGAGGAGGGGTATGTTTAAAGACAGATCTTAGTGCTTCACAAGTTTTTTCTTTGCCAATTGATAAAAATCATTTACTTTCTGTGGTTCCCCATGAAATAATATTGTTTTGGATATATGGATGATCGATAAATTGAGCTAGTTCAAGACCAACTCTTTTAATCGCTGGTGCTTTAACATCTAAAAAATTTGGATTTGACTCAAAATTAATCACATCTAAATTGTACATATCAACTATTTTTTTAGAGTTTATGCTTTTCCCAATTCTTTTTTGGTTAGTATTTGTGCTGTTCATTTCTTCCTTTTTTATTTTAATATTTATTATTATATTGAATTATTTTTCTTTTAATAACATTTGTTTAAGGAACATACCTGTATAGCTATTAGGATTTTGAGCAACTTGTTCAGGAGTTCCTGAAGCTACTACTTGACCACCGTTGATTCCACCATCAGGACCTAAATCAATGATATGATCAGCAGACTTAATAATATCAAGATTGTGTTCAATTACCACAACTGAGTCTCCATTATCAACAATTCTATTTAATATCTTAAGTAATTTATAAACATCATGGGTATGTAAACCAGTGGTAGGCTCATCTAAAACATAAATAGTTTTACCGGTAGGTTTCTTTTGTAAATATAGAGCTAGTTTAATTCTTTGTGCTTCGCCACCACTTAATGTGGTTGAGCTTTGTCCTAATTTAATATATCCAAGCCCTACATCATACATAATTTGTAAAATCTCTTTAATCTTTGCCTTATTGTCAAAAACCTGAAGTGCTTCTTCAACGGTCAAATTTAAAATTTCTGCGATATTTAATCCATGATATCTAATTTCAAGGGTTTCTTGTTTAAATCTAGTACCTTCGCAATCATCACAAGGGGTATAAACATCAGGTAAGAAATGCATTTCAATTTTAATGTAGCCTTCACCAGAACATTTTTCACAGCGTCCACCAGGAACGTTAAAACTAAATTGAGACTTAGTATAACCTCTAGCTCTTGATTCTTCAACATTACTAAAAATGTCTCTAATTAAGTCAAATACTCCTACATATGTTGCTGGATTTGATCTTGGAGTTCTACCAATTGGCGACTGTGAAACTGAAATTAATTTATCAATATTAAATAAACCATTTATTGATTTAAATTTAGCTTTCTTAATATATTCGGTATTTGCTTTACTAATTGCACTTTGTACACCGTTGACTAGAATGTCATTAATTAATGTAGATTTACCTGAACCAGAAACACCAGTAACACACACAAATTTACCGAGCGGGATATTTACATCTATATCTTTGAGATTATTTTCTTTTGCTCCTTTAATTGTTACAACTTTACCATTTCCGCTTCTTCTAGTTTTTGGAATTGGTATAAATTTTTCACCTGAGAGATATTGACCAGTAATTGATTCTTTTACTTTAGAAATTTCACTAACACTACCTTGAGCAACAACTCTTCCACCATGTACTCCAGCTTCTGGTCCAATGTCCACGATATAATCAGCTGAAAAAATAGTTTCTTCATCATGCTCTACAACAATTAATGAATTCCCTAAGTCAACCATTTCTTTAAGAGCTTTGATTAATTTTTGGTTATCTTTTTGATGAAGACCAATTGACGGTTCATCAAGTACATAAAGCACTCCTGAAAGTTTTGAACCAATTTGAGTAGCTAGTCTAATTCTTTGAGCCTCACCACCACTTAAAGTTTCTGCATTTCTATCAAGAGTTAAATAATCCAAACCTACATTTTTTAGAAAACTAAGTCTTGAATTTATTTCACTTAAAATTAAGTTTGATATAGCTTGTTCATTTTCATTTAAATTCAATTTTTCAATAAATATTAAACAATCAGAAATTGACATCTGTGTTAGTTCATAAATATTCTTATCATTAATCAATACTGCAAGTGCTTTATCATTAAGTCTTGAACCCTTACATACTGAACAACTAAAAGTTCCCATATATTTCTTAAGTCAGTCCCTAATTCTTTCACTTGAAGTATCATAGTATTGATTTTCAACTTTAGTTAAAATTCCTTCAATTTGTTTTCTTCTTCTTAAAACATTACCACTTGTAGAAACTAGAGTATATTCAATTTCATCATCAGAACCGTATTTTATAATATCAAGTTGTTCCTTAGTAAACTCTTCAATAGGTTTATTAGTAGGAATATTATAGTGTTTTAATAACACTTCAAACTCCTGTCATTCTAAATTTGTAGTATTTACGGTGTTTTGAAATATTTTGATTGCACCTTGTTCTATTGTTCTTCAAGGTTCTGATACTAAAGCGTCAAAATCTGCTTTAATATCAACCCCTATACCTTTACAATGATGACACATTCCTGATGGAGAGTTAAATGAAAATAATTTTGTTTCAATCTTTGGCATATCAAAGTCTTTATAGATACACGAGTGATTTTTAGAATATAACTTCTCAATATTTTTATCAATATTTTCAACTTTTAAAAGACCATTTGAAATCTTAAATGCTATTTCAATAGCCTGAGTTATTCTTAATTTATTATTTTCATCAACTTTAACTCTATCAACTATTAAATCTATTGTGTGACGTGAATTCTTATCTAAATCAATTTTGTCTTCGAATTTATAGGTAATTCCATTAATTCTTACTCTTATATATCCTTCACTTTTATATCTTTCAAGTAAATTTTTATGAGTTCCTTTTTCATTGTCAACTAATGGTGCATAAATAATTAATTTTTCACCTAAATTTTCTTCAATAACCTTGTTTATTATACTTTTAGATGTTTGAGAAGAAATTAAAATTTTATGTTTTGGACAAAAAGGCTTACCAATTCTTGCGAATAATAATCTAAAGTAATCATAGAGCTCAGTCACAGTTCCAACTGTTGAACGTGGATTATTGTGAGTTGTTTTTTGTTCTATTGAAATCGAAGGCGAAAGACCTTCGATACTATCTACATCAGGTTTACTAGTTCCACCCAAAAACATTCTAGCATATGAACTAAGAGAGTCAACATATCTTCTTCTGCCCTCTTCGTAAATAGTATTAAATGCTAATGAGCTTTTCCCTGAACCACTTAATCCAGTAAAGACAACTAGTTTGTTTTTGGGAATTGTTAAACTTATATTTTTTAGGTTGTTTTCTCTTGCACCTTTGATAATAATTTCTTGATTTTTCATTATATTTAACTCTCTATATTATTCAGGTAAATTGCAACCACTAAATGGTTCAAATTTAAATGACATTTTTTGAATTTTGTTTAATTCATGTTCACTAAAAATGTTTAATTCGATTAAATTTTTTATGTCTTTAGTTGTACCTACAAGTTCAAGGTAAGTAAACTTCTTATTCATTTCCTCTTCAGTAAAATTTGATTTTTTTCTTTTGATTAGACTAAATAAAGTTTTATGAAATTCCTTTAATGCTTTGGAAGTTTCTTTTAAATTATTGATATTGTTTTTTGTTAGTATATCTCTTTCTTCTTCACTTAAATCTGATACTACAGATAAAATTTTTCTGAGTGCATCGTAAACTGAAGTAACAGTTAAAGTTAAATCGTTTATTATGTCTTTATTTTCTCTAATTTCTTCTACAGAATATCACATATTTCTCCTTAAAAGTTAATTTTTTATAAATATAACTTATATTTTATAACTTTTTATTTAATTTTATTGCTTTTCTAATTCTAGAATAATATCTCTAAGTTCAATAGCTCTTTCATAATCCATCTCTTTGGCTGCTTTATTCATTTCATCTCTAAGTCTTTTAATGGTTTGCTCTTTTGCACTCTTATCACTCTTAGAAAGCTTTTTACTCACTTCTTGTTTATTTATTAGTAAATCAACTGCATTCGCTAATTTCTCATTCATTATTGGTTCACTAATTGGTTTAACAATTGTCTTAGGAGTTATATTGTGCTTTTTGTTGTATTCAATTTGAATTTTTCGTTTTTCTTCATTATCTTCAATTGCTTTTTTCATACTGCGACTAATTTTGTCAGCGTAAAAGATAACTCTACCAGAGGCATTTCTAGCTGCACGACCAGCAATTTGGATTAAACTACGTTCATTCCGCATGAAACTTTCTTTGTCAGCGTCAAGCACTAAAACTAAAGAAACTTCAGGCAAATCTATTCCTTCTCTAAGTAAATTAATCCCAACAACAACGTCAAATATTCCCTTTCTTAACTTTCTTAAGATTTCATTTCTGACAAAAGTGTCATATTCAGAGTGAATATAAGCAGCTTTAATGTTTTTTAGTGTTAAATAACTGCTTAACTCTTCAGCCATTCTTTTGGTGGTAGTCAAAATAATTGTTTTTTCATTTTTGTCTATTTGTTTTTTGATTTCGTCGTGAATGTCTTCAATTAATCCTTCAGTCTTTTTAACTTCAATGATAGGATCTAATAATCCAGTAGGTCTAACATATAAACGAGTTATAACACCTTCTGTTTTGTCCATTTCGTAATCACCAGGTGTAGCCGAAATATAAACTTTTTGAAAATCAAAATCATTTTCAAATTCTTGAAACTTAAGGGGTCTATTCTCAAGAGCGCTTGGTAATCTAAAGCCATATTCCACTAAAGTTTCTTTACGACTTCTATCACCCTTATACATTGCCTCAAGTTGTGGTATCATCATGTGTGATTCATCTATAAAAATTAATGTGTCAGTAGCTAAATAATCAAATAATGTATAAGGTCTTTGACCAAAATCTCTATTATTAAGATACATTGAATAATTTTCTATTCCAGTGCAAAAACCATATTCTTTTAAGTCATCAATGTCATTTTTAACACGTTCCTGAATACGTTGCATCTCCAATAGTTTGCCTTCATTCTTAAACTTTAATACTTGTTTATCTAACTCTTGAAGAATTTTGGGAATGGCTTTTTCAAAAACTTCATTTTGAACTGTATAAGCCTCTCCAGGGTAAATAGTGTGAGTTTTATATCTCTTAATAACATCCTTAGTTAATGGGTCAATATGTAGGATCTCATCAATTTCATCACCAAAAAAATCAACCCTGATTAAAAATTCTTCATTATCACTTGGAGTAATTAAAAATGATTCACCCCTAACCATAAATGAACCTGGTACATGATCAGTTTCATTTCGAGAATATTTGATTCTAATTAGTTTTTTTGCAAATTCATTAAATTCAATTTCCATTCCAACAAAAATATCAAAGAAGCTTTTTTGATACTCTTCTGGGCTTAATGCACCATAAATACTTGAAACTGAGGCAACAACAATAACATCTCTACGACTTAGAAGTGAATTAACTGTGCTCATTCTTAATATTTCAATATCTTGATTTGTTGATGAAGTTTTTTCGATGTAAGTATCTGATTTAGGAATATACGCTTCAGGTCGATAGTAATCAAAGTAACTTACAAAATATTCAACAGCATTTTCAGGAAAAAATCCTTTTAATTCGCTATATAGTTGACTAGCAAGAGTTTTGTTATGAGATAAAACTAGTACAGGACGATCAAAATTTTTAATGACATTGGCAATAGTAAAGGTTTTACCAGAACCGGTAACACCAAGCAAAATTTGATGCTCCATTCCACTTCTTATTCCATCAGTTATTTCTTCGATTGCTTTAGGTTGGTCTCCGCTAGGTGAGTAAGATGAATTTAATTTAAAAATAGACATATTTTAATTTTATTAAATTTAATAGTTTTTAATTTATATTTAATCATTAATGTATAATTACAAATATGAAATTTAAACCAATTTATCTAACCGGTTCTTGTATAAGTTTAACTTTACCATTAGCTACAGTAAGTTGCTTTGAAAAAAATTACAAAGAAAATTTTGATAAAAGTGTTGCAGAAATGGATAAATTTTTACTCGAGATTAAAGATCAAAAAGAGTATAAATCATTCTATAATGTTTATAATTTATTTTTGAACAATATAAAAGAAAATTATGTTAGAGCAGTTCAAAGTGGCGAAGGAATACAACAAGGAATTTACAAAGCCATCGCAGCACAAATTTCAGCGTTGATATTAGAGGCTAGAAAAATCATTAATAAACTCAGTGATATTGATAAAACTAGTGATAAATATATAAGCGAAAAAGCGAATTATCAAGACTTGCTTTTTAATGTTTATATGTATCAAATCCCGTTAAATAACATTTTTTATGTAAGTTTTACTCGCATTTATACACCAACTGAGAATAAAAATAATCCTAGTTTAGTTGAAAAATTGACCTGAAAAATTAAAGAATTAAAAGATTCAAATTTAGATGATAAACAATATTCTTTATTATTGGGGGCGACGGTAAAACTTTACTCAGAAGTGCTATTAGAGGAATTAGATAAAATAAATTTTAACCTTACTGAAAATGAATATCATAAATGAAGTGAAATATTAAATAAAAAATATGAACAATTTAATCAAATATACAATAAACTATTAAACAACGAAGAGATTAATTTAGAAAATAAACAAATTTGAAAATTAGATTACGAGGAGAATTATGTCACTTAAAGCAGGTATTGTCGGATTACCGAATGTTGGAAAAAGTACACTTTTTAGTGCATTAACAAAAAAGCAAGTTGAGGCGCAAAACTATGCTTTCACAACCATTGAACCAAATATTTCATCAGTTGCACTTAAAGATCCTAGAATTGACAAATTAGCTGAATTAATCAATCCTAAAAAGGTAGTATATGCAACTTTTGACTTTGTTGATATCGCCGGATTAGTTGAAGGAGCTTCAAAGGGAGAAGGACTTGGAAATAAGTTTCTCTCAAACATTAGAGAAGTTGATGCAATAATTCATGTTGTGCGTTGTTTTGAAAATAAAAACATCATGCACGTAGCTAATTCAGTTGATCCAGCCAGAGATCAAAAAATTATTAATCTTGAACTTATTTTAGCTGACTTAGAAACCATTAATAATGTTTTACATAGAGTTGAAAAGAAAGCAAAATCTGGTGATAAAATTGCTCAAATTGAAAAAGAAGCAGCCTTAAAAATTAAGGAAAAATTAGAATCTGAAAAACCAGCTAGAGAAGTTGACTTAAATGAAGAAGAATTAAAAATTATTAAAGGTTATCAACTTTTAACACTCAAGCCAATTATATATGTAGCAAATTTAAGTAATGAACAAATAGTTGACTATAAAAATGATACTTTATTTAATGCACTAAAAAACTCTCTTGAACCAAATACCACTATTATTCCTATTTCTGTTCAAATGGAATCAGAATTAATTCAAATTGAAGATATCAATGAAGCAAAAGAATTTTTAAGTATGTATAATGTTGAAAGAAGCGGTTTGGATATTTTAACTAGAGAATCTTTTAACTTATTAAATCTTGAAACATACTTTACTGCTGGTGAAGTTGAAGTTAGAGCGTGAGTTTATAACAAAGGCATGTTAGCACCTCAATGTGCTGGAATTATCCACAGTGATTTTGAAAAAAAATTCATAAAAGCTGAAGTAATTTCATATAATGATTTTATTGAACATAACGGAGAGCTTGGTGCAAAAGCTGCTGGTAAAATGCGTCAAGAAGGCAAGAATTATGTTATGCAAGATGGAGATATTTGCCACTTCAGATTTGGTAAATAATCTCTTTATTTCTGGGAGTTTAGCATATCGGCTATGCAGCGGTCTCCAAAACCGTCGAGACGGGTTCGACTCCTGTAACTCCCGCCAGAATAAGTTTACTAAGGTAAACTTTTTTATTTTAAATTTAAAATAAATGCGTAAATACGCATTTTCACTAAATTAATAATCGATTAAACTTTCATCTAAAAGAAAGTTTTCAACACCTATATATAAAATTCCATTTTCATCATAAATTGGTTTTATATTATCCTTAACAATAACGATTTTTTTGAATGAGTCACCAGTTCTTCTTAGTGATTCAGTTTCTTGAAGTCTCTTTTCAGCTGTATCTACATTAAGAGCTGATTGAATATAATATCTATTACTTCCGATATTTATAATAAAGTCAACTTCCAGTTGCTTTCTAAGAGATTTTCCATTAGAATCTTTTGTGTTATATTCAACAATACCAACATCAACGTTGTATCCTCTCATTCTTAATTCATTATAAATCACGTTTTCCATTATATGTGTGATTTCATTTTGTCTAAAATTTAATCTGGCATTTCTAAGTCCTAAATCACTAAAGTAGTATTTGTGTGGAGTTGAAATGTATTTTTTTCCTTTAACATCATATCTTTGAGCTTTTTCAATCAAAAAAGCATCTTCAAAATAACCTAGATAGTTAGAAATAATATATTGACTTACAGTTATATTTTTCTCTGATTTAATAGTTTTTTCTAATTTACTTGGATTAGTTAGTGAACCAATATGAGATGAAATAATATCAAGTAAACTACTGATTACTGTTTCAACATTTGAGATATTATGACGTTCTTTGATATCTTTAAGATAAGTTGTTTCAAAAATACCTTTTAAATATTCACTTTTTTGATTGTGAGTTTTTAATTCAACCACTGAATGCGGCATTCCTCCATAAATACAATAATCACTGAATGCATTATTTTTATTTCCTTCGTAACAACTATAAAATTCAGCGAACGAAAATGGATAAACTTTAATTTCATCACCCCGATCTCTAAACTGAGTTAACACATCTTTAGAAAGCATTTTTGAATTACTTCCAGTTACATAAATATCTACATTTTGAATTTTCATTAGACCAATTAAGACATCAACAAAAGTTATTTTTGAATCATCTTCTTCAAAAAAAGGATTTTTTATTTCCTTTACAAATTGAATTTCATCAATAAAAATATAGTATTGAAGTGTACTATCTACAATTTGATCTCTTAAATATTTATTTAATTCTATTGGGTTTCTATATTTGAGGTTTTGAATATCATCTAAGCTAATTTTTATAATTTGTTCGTTTGTTACTCCTGTCGACAAAAGATATTTGCAATATAGTGTAAATAGAAGAAATGATTTCCCACATCTTCTAATTCCAGTAATTATTTTTACTCTTCCATTTTGTTTTTTAGAAATAAGTTTATTTAAATATCTAGGTCTTTGAATTTCCATATCACTCCATTTAAAATTTTTGCGTATTTACGCATTTTTATTAAATATATTATAACATTTATAGCTATGCTGACTTTAATTTATTTAAAATTTTTGCGTATTTACGCATTTTTATTAAATAAAACTGTTAGTATAAATTTAATATAGATTTATAGTTATCTCTTCATTGCTTCCATGAAATCAATTCTTTTTTCTTTTTTAAAACACATGCAAACAATAAATTAATATATGAAAAGAATTATTAAAGTGTACTTATGGACATATATATAATGTAAAACGAATGGATGATTAACAATTGTTGTGATTCTTATTCATTTTTTGTTGCGTTTTAACTGTAAATATTATATTTTTATATAACAACTTTATGGATTTACTATATTAAAATGTGAATCCATATACCAATGTACAAGTGAGTTCTTAAGCATCAACACCCATAACGTTATAGCAATAAGAGTAATTAGTTTTGTTATTAAAATAATTATGGTTTAGAATTGTTTATCTTGTATCACTTTAATGATATATTTATCAGTATTTTTGTTTAAATTTTTTAAATATGCTTTTAGACATCTTAAATTATATGTTTTCAAAAGCGAATGTTTTGGTATGAGAAACAATAATAAATAAAGCTGTTTATGTCATCTTATATTTAGGTTACTTGTGGTATTGAAAATTTTAAGCATAAAACTTTTTAGTATAAACAAACTTCAACAGTTATGATGTTTTATAATACTCTTCCCACCAATTGCATTCTTAGGTTTATTAACTTTATATTAAATTTCACTATAAACTAATAAACTTAGGTAAGTTTATAAAAAATAATTACATACTAAATTGCAAATTTTATTTGTGATTTGCTAAATTATTAAAAAAATATAAAGTGGAAAAGTCATGCGACCATTATTTTTATTTAAAGAGCTTGAAGTACAATAGTGCTTCAATATTTATAATTATATTGCTTTTTTATATAAAAAAGCACACCAAAAGAATCGGTCATGACCGATTTTAAAATTTTTTTCAATATTATTTTGAGATAAGTAATAAATATTTGTTAATTCTATTGATCATTATTTGAATTTGTTCATCAGAAAATTTGTCCATTGAAATACCTTTAGCAATATATCTTCTGATATGTCTATGAATGTTCTCGATAGAACCTTTTTGATATGAGCAGTACGCGTCACATTTGTATAAATTGTTTTGATTAATAACTTCGTGCAACAACACGTTCTCGGAGCCGTTGTCAATTGTTAAAGTTTTGATTTTTAATGCGTTATTTTCAATAATTTTAATCAATGATTTTTTAACTGCTAATGAAGTTTTTAGTGACCTAACTGAATAGAGTCTTCTAGATTTTCTATCTAAAACAGTAACTAAACAATACTTGTCCTCACGTTTACCAATAACTGTATCAAGTTCATAATGACCTTCCATAGTTCTATTGTTAGCTTCCTCAGGTCTTTGATGAATTGGAATTGCATTTTTAAGAGAACTTTTTTGAGTTTTAACAGTTCTCTTTCGGTATTTTCCTACCGAAAGAAATTGTAAAATATCTATAGATAATGAAAACTCATTTGACTTTAAGCACTTATATACAGTGCTTGTCGTAGGACAAGGACTATTAGGGTAATGTTTTTTAAATTTATTAACAAGTGCTTTAGCAGAAACTTTTATGGCTCTTTTTGTAAAATCCTTACTAAATCGATTTTTTCTAAAATAGTCAACTTCTTCATTTCAAAATCTAATAAAATCTTTTCATTTGTTTTGAATAGTTTTTGAGTGAAGTCTAGTTCTTCTTGACCTATAAAATATCAAATGTTCAGCTAACAAATTAAAATCTATATAGTTAACATAGTTAATATAATTGTCGCAATTGCGACAAACTTTCTTAAATTTCTTAACAAAATCACCTTGATTTGTTGCAGAAATTTTTAATAGTTTTTTAATAGTTTTTGGTTGAAATCTTACAATGTTTGAAACTTGAGAAATGGTTTTATTTTGCCCTATTAACCTTAAACATTCATTAAAATGAAGAATACTCATTTGATTCTCTTTCAATAGTCTTGTTTTTAAGACTTTCGAATGTAATAACCTAATTTCTTCATCAGAATTCTTTATCAAATAATGATTGTTAGGAAGATGTTTTCGTTTAGTTTTTATACACACAACTTTTTCAAGAGAATTTTTAATATTTGCTATAATCATACTGGGTCCTTTCGTATTTTTTGGAGCAATATTATTTTACTAAAAGACCCAATAAATAAAAACAGTCATGCGATAATGGTCGCATGACTTTTCTATTTTACGATGTTTTTAATTCTTGTTCTTTTTCTAAGTTTAGAAATACAGATTTTTGTAAGTAAATAACATTTAAATCAGGGAGATCATCAACTTCATTATCAATTATGTTTTTATAATCTAAACCTAAATTACAGATATTGTCTCTAAGAATATTAAAATTGTTATGTTTATACATATTTAAATTATATATTATTCAAAATATAATATAAAAAAGGTACTAGCACCCTTTATACATACTTATAATCTGGTAATTTATTAAGATAATCATTTATCTTTCTTATAATCAATTGATTATTCTCATTGATTTTATTGCTGTTTAGTTCATATTTTTTCATTAAATTTATGACATTTATAAAATTTATATCAATTAATTTTTCTATCAAAACATTTGTTATCATTTTACTCTCATTGATCAATTTTTCTTCTATTATAATATCAATTTTGTTTCCACAAATATCATCAGAAGAAATTATTTTTTTATCACTTATTCAATCTAATGTTATAAAACCTTTTAATTTTGTAAATGGTTTTGCTCTAAATTCTACATTAAATTTTAAATCTTCCTTCGGAATATCAAATGGTAATGCATTACCAATTTTTTCTAACAACTCCTTTCAATAACTATATTCAAAGGCATATTTTGGTAATTTAGTAATTGTTTTAGAGTCAAACATAATATCTAATATAAATCATTGTTTAAGAGCACTATAAATAAGTTTTTTGTTAAACACACATTGAAATATTAACTCTCATTTTTTTAATCAATCTAATTCTTTAAAAATAGCATTTTTAGTTGAAAAATTCAATCTATTAAAAATATTACCTACAATATTAATGAAACAACCGTAATTTATTCCGAATTCTTGATTATCAGTTAATAAATATTTTTTATAAAATTTTTGATTTATTTCTTCTTGTGAATTATAAATTTTAAAAACAAATTTATTTTTAGTTATTTTTTCACAAATTTGTTCTCAAACTCCTTTATTTTCACTGTTCATATTTCAAAGTTTTAATTTATATCCTTGTTTATCTAAACAAATCAGAAGATAACAACACAGTGCAAAAACATTAGTAAATGGAACGTATTCTCCATTTACCTCTAACATATGAATGGTAATTTTATTATTATTTATTCCTATTTCTTTAATTGCGTTTAATAGATTATTTTTAATACTATCATTCGATTTTATGTTTAACTTATTTACATTAAAAATATAATTATTTAAAAAATTAATGATACCATAACAATCAACAAATACTGAATCATTTTCTCAAGGTAAAGATCTTTTTACCCGCTCACTAATGTCTATAAAGTTATTTACAGACTCTATTGGTTTGTTTTTTACTCCAATTTCTTTAAAATAATCATCAAAATAGCAATTAATATTGCTAGTTCCAAATTTTTTAATATTTTCCTTTCTTTCATTAAACATACTTTCTATGTTTGGCAATTCACTAAATTTATTTCTAAGCAATTCATATCTTACATCTACAAAGATATCTCTAACCTTATATAAAATTTCTTCTATATTGTTTATTGTTTTCATAACCTAATTATATTAATATTAACTATATTCTTTATTAAATTCTTGTATTAAATGGAAATGTGAAAATTGTAAATACTCAAAAATCATTTTTCTTAAGAAGTTATTTATAGTTCTAATCAAAATTAAACATTAAGAATTTATAATACAAAACTAATCAATATTAACACCATTTTGGTGTTTTTTATTTGTCTCAATCAAATAATAAAAATCCTGTTTAACAAGAGCTATTGAAGAATTTTACTTTTGTTATTAAAAAATCATAATTATAAGTATTCATTCGCTCATTTCCTTTTTTATTCTCCCAATTATGTCGCATTTTAGGTGAATGTTAAGCTTTTTAGCTGATTGAATCATTCTATTTTTGTGCTTTATATAATAAAAATAACACACAATTATTGTTTATCTTTGTTTTAATTGTGCTAACTTTTAGATTTTTATAGCACAATTAAAACATATTAAATCTATTTGTGTTTAATTCTATTTTGATAAATAGTACTAATCCTGAAACAGAACTTAAATGAGAAAATATGCTACCAATTCTACGCGAACAATATAAAACTTAAATAATTAAATGTTTTAGGAAAGTTTTTTATCCTAAAAAATTAATAGAAAACTAACATACAATATAATAAATCTAAAAATAAAAAAATAATTTTTAACATTTAATAGTAATTGAAGTAATCTTTTTGTTTTATCTTAATAAAAAATAAAATTGTGAAACAAAACTGAAAATAATTATAATTAAGGTTCATTAATCTATAATTTAAGATGATATGAAACTGGATAAAAAAACTGTGAAAGAGTTAGAACTAAATTCTTTGCTTACAATTTTCTTTAACTTGAATAAAGTCACAAACAAAATCTATAGTGTAAATTCAACCTTTAGACAGTCCAAACACTCGAATGATAATATCTGTAGTTTTATTAACACCATAGAAAAATCTATTGTATATTGAACTAAATTAGAATTTAAGAGTATAAGTGATTCTACAAATTACATTTATGAATTTGATTCTGATTTAAAATTAGATGAACTATTAGATCTAATTTATAGTGAAATACAACTTAAAAAAATAAAAATTAGTCAAGAAGAATTTGAACGCAAAATCATAATATCATTGTTTGCTTTTCGTGGTAGTGCAGATTTTAAACTTAATTTTTATTCTGTTGATGTGCCTAAAATACTAAATAATGAAAAATATTTTAATTTGCTATTTTTATTACTAACTAATATAAGTCAATTAAATTTACTAAATTTAAATTTTAGAGAATTACAAAATGATTATATAGAGAAAAATAAGAAAAGAAATACACAAATAAGAATTAATTTAAAATGATTTTTTGATAATTTTTCTGAAAATTTAAGAATGATAAATATTTATAAATACAATATTCTTATAAAAAATAAAAATTTAATCAAAGATAAAAATATTGATAACTTTTTAAGTTTTGGATTTATAGAAAGACTACTTATTTATAAAGATAAAATTTTACCTGATAAACATAGTGAGAACTTAAATGAAAGTAATATTAAGATATATAGGGAAGCGTTGAAATTTGATGAAGAAGATAAAGATGGTATTGTAAAAAGGAATACAAACTTAATAAAAGTAGTAAGAGAAACACTACCCGATATATGTTATGCATGTAATGATTTATATCCTATAGAGAATAGAACATTTAAGTTTAGAAATAAAGATATGTGATACTTAGAAATTCACCATGTTATTTCATTTTCTAAAGATAGTTCTTCAGATCAAATTGATAATTTAGTCAAACTTTGTCCTTCCTGTCACAAAGCTTTAACCAAGAATAGAGCAGAACAAGAATATCAATTAAAATTAATTAATAACATTGTAAGAAATGCTAACTTTATCAAAGAATACGTTTCAATACTCGCAAAAACTAACAACGTTGATAAAATCGTTGAATTTATTTATAAATCATTAGCATAAATTGTTAAAAAATATATAATTGAGGAAGTTAATATAAACTACCTCGGAGTAATGATTATGAATAAAAAGTTTTTAATTTTAGATTTATTTTGTGGAGCTGGAGGGATAAGTGTTGGTCTCGAACAAATATCTAACTTCAAATCAGTAATTGGTCTAGATTTCAATAAACAAGCCTTAGAAACGTACAAGTTTAATCATAAAGACGCTATAGGAATCCACGGTGATATCACATTAAAGGAAGTAAAAGAAAGAATTATTAATTTATCCAAAGAAAAAGGTATAAATATGATAGTTGGCGGTCCGTCATGCCAAGGTTTCTCTAATAAAGGAAAAATGTTAGGTTTAAATGATCCAAGAAATTATTTATTCAAGGAATATGTAGAAATAGTGAAGCACGTTAAACCAAAATTATTCATTTTAGAAAACGTAAAAGGTATGATTAGCAGCGAAAATGGATATTTTATAAACGAAATAGTAAAGTCATTTGAAGAATTAGGATACAAAATTTCTTATAAAGTATTGAATGCAGCAGACTTTGGTGTTCCACAAAATAGAGAAAGAACTATATTAATAGGGAGTTTAGATTTTCATTTTAACTTTAGAATTTTAGATGAATTTAAAACAAAAACTCCTACTGTTTATGAAGCAATATCTGATTTATCATATTTAAATTCTGGAGAAGGTGAAGAAATATCGGATTATATTAATGAACCCGTTTCATACTATCAAAAACTAATGAGAAAAAATTCACTTAAACTTTATAATCATAAAGCTACAAATCATTCTAAACATGCTTTGTATAAATTATCATTAATTCCACCAGAAAAAGGAAAGGAATTCTTACCAAAAGAATTATTAGGAAAGCAAAAATTTAAGACAACTTGAACTAGATTAGAATGAAATGAACCTAGTCCAACAATAGATACTCGGTTTGATACTCCTTCTAACGGAAAAAATACACACCCAATATTAAATAGAGCAATAACACCAAGAGAAGCAGCAAGATTGCAGTCATTCCCTGATGATTTTATTTTTACAGGAACAAAAACTAGTGTTTGTACGCAAATTGGTAATGCTGTACCACCACTTTTAGCAAAAGCTATAGGATTAGGGATAATTAAAGCATATTCGCTCGCGAGTGATAAATATGAAATTGATAATTGTACAATTTATAATGAAGATGCTTATTTAATTTATGATACATTGCTCAAAAATAATATTAAAGTCGATCATATAATAACCGATCCGCCCTATAATATATCTAAAAAAAATAATTTTAATACAATGAAATCATCAAATAGAAAAGGTATTTATTTCGGTGACTGAGATAATGGTTTTGATATTTATAACTGAATTGAAAAATATAGTAAGTTAGTAAAAATCAACGGGTCAATGATAATTTTTTGTTCATATAGATATATAAGTTATTTGATTAATTTTATAGAGAAATGTGATTTTGATGTAAAGGATATAATTGAATGAAAAAAGACAAATCCAATGCCGCGTAATGTTAATAGAAGATATGTACAAGATACAGAATTTGCTATATGAGCGGTAAAAAAGAAATCTAGATGAACTTTTAATAAACCTAGGGATAAGAAATATTTAAGATCTACCTTCGTTTCACCAGTAGTTTCTGGGTTAGAGAGAACATCACACCCGACACAAAAGTCATTATCTATTATAGAAGAATTGATTAAAATTCATACAAACGAAGGTGATTTAATACTAGATATGTTTTTAGGTTCAGGAACTACAGCACTTGCTTGTTTAAGGAATAATAGAAAAATCTTAGGAATTGAAAAGGATAAAGTTTATTTTAATATTGCCGTTGAAAGAATACAACAACTCTATAAATAAATTTATTTAACCAAAATAGTTTTAACTTTTGCTGATTATCAAGATGCTTGAAGTGATTTTAATAGTGAACTTGATTTAAATGAAATCTTTTTAGACCGTGATGCTGGAAGCAGAAAAAAATTTATACTTCATTCACTTCATACATCACAAATATCATTAAATACCTAAACAAAGATTAAAATGGTAATTATGTGCATAATTACGTTGACTTACCTACTCATTATTCAACAGATCCTGAAATTGAACCTAAATGAGAAAATATGCTTCCACTTTTAAGAAAACAATACAAAACTAATCAATATTAACACCTTTTTGGTGTTTTTATATAGAAAACACAATTCTATAATAATTTAGAAAATTAAAAAATGTATATAATAAAAATGTGTATAAAAATCATTTGCTTCAAACATATATAAGAGAGATTTTATGAAACCATATTTAATAAATAATTTAAAGATGGATAGTTTTGATGTGATAATAACTTTGTTAGACTATCGAATTCAAATATCTGAATATTTAATGTCGATTAAAATATTTCCTACAGGAACAAAGCGAATTTTAATAGATACTGCTTTATGTTCAGGAATAAATGAATATAGATTTATTGAGGTTGAATTAAAAAATGATGACAAGATAGATTTAGATTGTTATAGTTATGTAGTTGTTAATGATGATATTATTAAAAAAGCAAACGAAATATTGAAATATCAAACTGTTTTTTTGGATAACTGTGTTTTAACAAAATCACAAATTAAAAAAATAGTACAAACTTTAAATTAATTTCACTTTAAGTGCAAACAGACTTGTGTTTGCGCTTTTTAGTTTTAGATAATAAAAAAAGTCTATTTATAGTATTTCTCTTTAACCTATCATATCTTTGAATATTTTTTTAAGTATTGTGTTATATTTCATATTATATTGTTCTTATTGTGCTATTATTATAAAATTTTATAGCACAAAACAAACATAAAAAAGAATTTTGTACTACAACACTTTAAAAATTTGTAAATATAGAATAAAAGCTTATTTATAATAAGCGACTTATATCTCGTTGCTTTTACACATCAAAGTCAATACAAAATATGCATAAAAACAGCAATTAAAAGGAAAAAGAAAATTAAACAGAGAATTAGGAACCTTAAGATAACGTCTTGGCATTTTGCAGTATCATTTGGGGAATAAATTTATATGTTATCATGCATAAAGTTCCCCAATGGTTATTTTTATATTGCATTGTTCTCTAACAACTATTTTTCATAAAATCCGAAATAACAGTTATATCTTCAACAGATCCTAAAACTGTACTTAGATGAGAAAATATGCTCCGATTCTCTTATCGCAATACAAGAACAATTTTATTAACCTTCATGTCTTCCTACAGTTTTTTTTCTAAAAGATTAATAGAAAACTAACATACAATATAATAAACCTAAAAATAAAAAATAATTTTCAACATTTAATAGTAATTAAATTAATCTTTTTTGTTTTATCCCTACAAAATAGGATAATAACAATCTATTGACGCGTTAAAATTTAGTTGTAAGAAGGAAAGTAAAACGATGAATAAGAAGATTAAAAAAGGGAAATATGATGTTTTAACAATCTCAAACTATGTTTTAAAGTATTCAAAACAAAAAGGGTATTTTATTAATATAACTAAGTTGATGAAACTTTTATATTTTATCCAAGCTAAAGAATTGGTGGAAAATAATAAAAAATGTTTCAATGAAAAGATTTTAGCATGAGAATTTGGTCCGGCTATTTATGAAGTTTTCGAAAAATATAAACTTATGTTTGGATTAAATGGTATTTTAACTAATGATGATGAATCAATTGATAAAAAAACTAAGAAAATAATTGAATCTATTGTTGAAAAATATTCTGATAAAGATGCTATGGACCTAACAAATCAAACACACTCTTCTGGTCCGTGAAAGCAATACTGAGAAATTGATAAAAATAGTATAAAAAATGAAATACCTGTAGAAGAAATAAAGAAATTTTATTCTTCAGATAAAGGAATTAAGGAAATAGAATAGATGTTTGATCCTGAATCAGATGAGATATTTTTATCATTTTTCTTAAGAAGTGATTTATAGTTCAAATCAAAATTATTTTTTTATAATTCTCATTTTTATAAATAACGGCATAATGTATATGTAAATGTTTCCATTTACAAATAAAGTTAATGACTTAAAAGGAGAAAATGAAACAAAAAGATTTTTTAAACAAAATAGATTATGCTATTTATGACTATGAAAGTAAAATACAAGATAATGCATTTACTGGTATTGAAGATATAGAACGTTTTACATTTAATAATGTTTTTTATTATTCAAGAAGTGGAAACGAAAAAATATCTGTAGAAGAACTTGTTGGAGAAATAGCTTCAAAAAATATACCAAGACAAAGATATGAAATTTTTAAACTAGTTCCAGAATTAGAATATAAAATCAATGAAATTTTATTTGACGGAACATATGATAATTTAGAGCAACTATTAAAACGTGCGCTATTTGAATACCAAAAAGATTTTGTGCTAGAAAATATTGAACATTTATTTAGATTACATTTCCTAAATTTAGCTAAAGAAATTGTTAAAAATAGCGGAAGAGAAGAAATTAAGGTAAATTGAGAGTGATTTAATGATTTAGTTATTAAGAAAGCTAAAGAGTTTTGTTCAAAAGATGTGTTGTATAAGTATGTTCCGACAGAATTTAATGAATTTAAAGAAATTTTAGTCTAGTAAATATAAATTAAGTACATAAATAAAGCAAAAATAAATAATATCAACACAAATTTAAATATATTCAAATAACTCTTTAGATAAATCAATTTTATAAACCCAAAGCAAAAAACAAAAATTGATATTAATTTGACAAGGAACTAACTACCAACATCATAAAAGAATACTTCTTAACAGGTAAAGGACAAGAATTAATTTATTAGAAAAATAACCAAATAATACTTTATACGTCATTTATACCGACAAATAAACCGACAAATGTCTATTTAAAATGACGGTTTAAAATGAATTATTGTAATTTTTCTATTATAAATTGATTAATTTAGTGTTGTTTTGCATATTAATAGATGTTTAAACCGACAGGAATAAAATATACCGTCATTTATACCGACATTTAAACCGCCAACAATATAAATGTTGCTATAATATTAAAATGACTAATAATAATCGCTATATAGAATCAGAAATTTTGGAGTTAAAAGAAAAAAATGAATGATAATTTAACATTCTCTAGTCTTAAAATATATTATGAAGAGAAAAATAAGCATTTGGATAACAATACTTTTGAAAAGAACCTTTCATTAAGAAATTCACTTAATCAATACAATCTTCTTGCTGAATTACTAGCAGATAAAAATAATTTATCATTAGTCTTTGTTAAATTTAATGGAATTGATAAAACTTCCATTTCGCAAAGAGTTGACGTAGGTAATGTTTGTATAATTACAGCGTACAAAAATCTTATAAATAGACTTAAATCACTAAATACAAATTTTTTAGATACAACTGTTAGGCCTAGAATAGAGATTCCGCTTTTTGATATGGATTCAGTAAATGAAGCAATTTTAAACGCAATTATCCATAATGATTGAACAATTGGAACTCCACAAATTTCATTTTACAGTAATAGAATTGAAATTGTTTCTCATGGTGGATTGATATCTGGATTAAGTGAAGATGAATTCTTTGATGGGATTAGTAGACCAAGGAATCGAAGTTTAATGAGAATTTTCATTGATTTAGGATTAGTTGAACATACAGTGCATGGTGTTCCTAAAATAATTAGTGTTTATGGAAAAGAATCAATTAAAATTGGTAATAGTTCAATAAAGTGTATTATTCCTTTTAATATAAATGGTAATGTTCAAATTAATCAAAATTTTGATGAAAACTTAATTAACAATAATGAAGAAAATAATAAAACAAATTATTTTGATAAATCATTATTAGACTTAAGGGATAATGAAAGATTAATTTTAAATTGCATTACTAACAACTCACAAATTACAATACTAAAGCTTTCAGAATTAACAAGTCTTTCAACTAGAACAGTTGAAAGAATAATATCTTCATTACAAACTAAATCAATTTTAATTAGAGAAGGTTCAAAGAAAAAAGGAAAGTGAGTAATAAAAAGATTAAATTAAGATAAAAAAATCAATATTTTTTATTTTTATAATAAACTTAAGGTGATTAAATTATAAATTCTATTATAGATGACTTCATCTGTAAATATCTCAATAAAACTGAAAAGAAGGTAGTGAATATATCTGAACCGAAATTCCTGTAGAAGAGATAAAAGAATATTTTTCATCCGAAATGGGTAAAAAAGAAATAAGTTAAATATTAACTTATCAATATTTCCACAAATAAAAAATGTGTTTAGACACATTTTTTATTTGCTCAAAATCTATTTAAATAAATCTTAAATTTTTTCTTTCTTTATGATGTATGAACGATTATATTGCAAAGAAATGGTAAATATACTAAAAATTTTATTAAAATCACTCTCTTTACTATAAATAAACAGTTTACTTACTTAATTACTACCCCCAAAACTACCCTTAAAATTCCCCCTAAATTATAATAATACAACCCAAGAAACTATCCGAGAAAATACCAATAAAAAACTAAAATATAGAAATAATGAAATCGATGAATAATGACTGCTGATAACTAAATTTTTTTCTAATTATTTTAATAAGTTTATTATGGTATTATTTCCATATTTGTTATAATAGGAATACTTATATATAAAAATTAAAAAGGAAATCATATATTGAAACTAACTCAAGAAGAAAAAGAGAGAATAAATTTTCACTCATATAAAAAAATAAATGGTTTAAACAGTTATTTAGGAACGTTCCCTTTAGAATTGCCAACTTACTTTATTTCTAAATATAGCAATGAAAACGATTTAGTTATGGATAATTTTTCAGGACGTGGTTCTAGCTTAGTAGCTGCTAGAATGCTCAAAAGAAATTTCATTGGTAATGATTTAAATCCATATGCTTATGTCTGCTCTAAATTTAAGACGATTAAAAATATGAAAAAAGAAGATATTTTAAATCAAATAGATAATTTAAAAAATGAATTTTTAATTTGAAAAGAAAATAACTTAATCGACCCCGATGATTTAATTTTTAATGATATTAAGATATTTTTTCATTGAGATACATTAGTTGAATTATTTTTTATCAGAGAAAAAATAGGCAAGAACTGATTAACTAATAATGATTTAGATAATACAATTTTATGTTTTTTACTTTCTATACTACACGGTAATGAAAGAAAAGACGGAAACAGTTCATACTTAAGCATTTCTATGCCTAACACAATATCAATGTCCCCTAACTATGTTAAAAACTATATTAAAAATAATAACCTAAATCTTAAATATAGAAATGTTTTTGAATTATTAAAAAGAAGAATTGACTTAAATTGAAATGAAGTACTTGAAACGAGTGAAAATTACTTAAAGATATTCTTTGCAAATTCAACAGAGGAGTTAAGTTTTGTTGATGATCAAAGTGTTCAAATTGTTTTTACTTCACCACCATATCTTAAAGTTGTGAATTACACTAACTCAAATTGATTAAGATTGTGAGTTTTAGGTTTCGAAAGAGAAAAATTAAAAAATGAAATTAAATTAGATGATAAACATAATTTTGATTCATATTGTAATTTCATACTTAGTTATTTAAAAAATATTTATCCTAAGATAAAAATTAATGGTTATGTATTTTTAGTGATAGGGGATGTTAATGATTTTGACCTTGCTAATGAAACATGAAATACAATAAAGGATGAAGTTAAATTTGAATTGATCAATATTTTTGAACAGAACATAGATAGCAATAAAAAGATATTAAAAATTCTAAAGAGTAAATCAAATGCTACCAAAAAAGACAAAATTATTATGCTTAGAAAATATTAGTGAATATATTTTACTTAAAAAGTTTAGATAGGTTGAACTATCAGGGAATTCCTAATAGTCGGAAACCTAACAATTAAGTTGAATTTTTATGCTTATGAAATCATTTTCATATACGTTATAATAGTTAAAAAAGTAGTGGGAAGAATAAAAAGAATGAAAGAAATTTAAATAATGATTTTAAAATTGATGAAAATTGAAGGACAAAGAATATTAGCAAAAAAGAGGATAAAACTAATTAAAATATGGAGAAAACTATGGAATTAAAGGATTTAAATTGAAATTTTAAGAATTTAGAAGATGTACAAAAACAAGTCAAGGATCGTCAAAAGTACTTTTTAAAAAATCGTTCTAGGGTTTTGTGAGAAATTTATTATGGAGAGAGTAATGAAATTAAAGTGCCTGTGATTCATATTAAATTTTGTGATATGAGAAAAGCATACAGTGGTTTTAGCGAATTAAGAAAATCTAAGGAAGGTGATTTTTTCGCAAATGAATATATTAAGTATTTTAATCGTGTTGAAGAAACTCCATCAATTTTTACAAATCCGCAAGATATTATAGATTATGTTGAAAAACACAAATTACCTATTATTTTTTATGATAATTCAATAGATGAAGAACTTAGTTTTGTAGAAACAAAAAAATATTTTAGAGAATGCGATAATTCAGAAAGAATAGAATTTGAAGCACTTATAAAGAATATAAGATCTAAAACACGTAATTATAAAAATTAACTGGATAGTCTGAAATATTTTAAAAAATAAAATAACTAAAAAAACAATAAAGGAGATCTATGATTTTACCAAATAAAGATATTGAGTTATCATCAAGTTATATTGGTATAAGTGCTCTTATATTATCAGCATTAAAAATTACAAAATTCCTGTTGAAATTTTGTGAGAAAAAGCAGTTAAAGTTTTTAAGAAATATAAACTAAAATAAATGCCTACACTACAAAAATTTGTATATGTATTAGATTTTATGTATATTGTAGGAATGATAAATTATGATAATGAAGGGAAAATTTATAATGAAAATTATTAAACTTAATATTTTTGATAATTCGCACAACTTAATTAGAAAAATAAAGTTTAATTTGAGTGGTGTTTCCTTTCTATTTACAAATGCGGATAGTTCTAAAAAAATATAAAAAAACAGTAATGTTTTAGATAATACATTAATTTTAAAATTTATGGACTTTATTTTGGGTAAATATATTGATGAAAATAAAATTGAACCTAAGATATTAAATTATTATATTGAAGCTGTTGTTCTATTTAATAATAAAAAGTATCATATAAAAATAATTTTTGAACAAGGTAATTTTAATAATGTTTTTGTTAATGATAAGAAAATGAGCTTAAAACAATACATAACAAGTTTTAACATAAAAAGAGAGTTATTTTCTAGTCAAATTTCATTGTCGAACAATTCTAAAACTAAATTGTTAAATTACCAACCTTATTTAGAACTATTAAAACTAGATAATTTAAGTCAATTAGTTAATAAAATCTACAATTTAAGAAAAGAATTATCAATTTTAAAAATCTCAAAGAAAGAAATTGTAAAACAACTAATTAAAATCTTGGATAAAAAAGAATCAGAAGTTATTGACGAACTAATCTTTTGAGCAGATAAAGATATTGAGAAATTAGAAAAGATAACTAAAAATAATCTTGCTATTATCAATAATAATAAAAGAGTAGTAATAGATGAAAAACTATCCTTACAATATGAAATTGATTCAAAAAACTTAAAAATTAAACTAGATGATATACAAAAATTAACTAGTGAAAAAGAAAGACTTATAAAATTTATTGATTTTATGAAAGAAGATAATGTTAAAAGTTCAACAATAATATCAATTTTAGAAATGACTAAGCAAAAGGTACCCGAAATGGTTAAAAAACAATTGATTGAAGTAGAACAATTTCACAAAAACATTACAAGCGATAGAAAAGAAATACTAGAAAAAAAGATAAAAAATATAAATGAATATATAAATATTTTGAGTAATGAAATTGAAGAAATAAAATTCAGAATAGAAAGCTTTAACAACATTGTTAGTAAAAATACTGAACTAGATAGTAGTTTAATTAAATACAATCAAGAAACTACAGAATTAAAAAAATTAAAGTATCAAAAAGCTGAATTATCGAATCTGGAACAAGTGATAAATTCAATTAACAGGGTTTCAAAAGAAATTAGAACTTCTCTAATATTGTTAAATGAAACCTTAAGAAATTATGATGATGTTATTAGTAAATATAGAACCTTTTTATGTGAAATGACTAAAAAATGTTATTCTCAAAGTAAAAATGTTATAGCTTTCTTTAATATAGAAATTGATCAGAAAAAAATAACTAAAAATCTAATTAAATTTATATTATCATTGAATACCGAAACAAATGAACACAGTGAAAAATTCAAAAACTGTATTATTGATTATTTAGTTTTTAACTTTAATGATTACATCCCATTTTTAATACAGGACTATTCTTGTTTTAATGGACTAGAATTACAACAGATAAAATCAATTATTCAAGAAGCTAAAACAATATCTGAAAAGAATAACAAACAACTAATCATTGCTATTAATAAATCTCAAGTTATTGATAATGAATTTTTGGATCAAATAAAGTCTAGTGCAGTTTAATTTATAAAATCAAAATATTCTTTTAACAAAGAATATTTTTTATTACTATAAATGAGTTGTTTTAATGATGATTTTTAATCTTAATACAACAAAAACTTAATTGTTTAAAATAAAAAAATTAATCTTTTTACATAGATTAATCTTATTTAGTTGTACTAAAGAATTTTTCTAAAGAGTTATCTTTATTTGATATAAATTCATATATAGAATTTAGTTGTGTTATAAAAGTGTTGAAGTAGTCAGTTCTAGATAGACTAACGAATTTATTTATTCCTTCGATTATTTCTCCTGACAACCTTTCTATTTCCATATCATTATGAAATCAATGGAATGAATGAGCAAAGAAATTTAGTATTTCAATTTTGAAAATTCTTATAATTTTGCTGATGAAATTATTGTAAATTTCTTCACTAAATCCAAAACTATCTTTATTAAAACAAAATTTATCATTAAATTTTTCCAAATGATATTTCAAATGAAGAATTTCAAACATTTCATTATTTTTTAGTCTTTTCATATCAATATTTTCATAAATTTCATATGAATATGGGTTAAAACAAATTTTAATTAGGTGTAAAGCTAAATTCTTATCCAATTTCTTAGATAAGTTTTGTATCCTAATTTCATATTTATCTTTATTTTTATCACTATAACATTTTAGAACTTGGTCTATTATAAATAACTTAGAAATAAGTTCAATAAATGCTCTTATTGATCTAGCTGTCGAGAAAATATCTACAGTATCATTTTTAACTATAATTAAAGATTGTTCAAATTGATTTAATCCATTTGTTAATAATGAAGTAATTTTGTTGAATTTGTCGGTTATTTTTCTGTTTGTTATTTCTATATTTATTTCTTTTTCGGATTGCTTATTGGATTTTTTCATCAAATCAAGAATCTCTAGAGAACAATACTTCAGTTTACTTTTATTTAATTCGTATTTTTTAAATAATTCATCAATTTTAATTATTTCTTTAATTATCATCTGTTCAATTACTATCGACAAATCATAACCTTTTGAGTTAATTGATTTATCAACAATTATTTTGTTAATAACCGAACTTATATCGTTTTCAAAATTTATTATTTTAGAATTAATTTTTATTACTCTAAATTTTTCATTATCATAACTAATTTCTAGTTGCTTATCTTCATCAGGGATAGTAAAAGGTAATGCATTTATTAATGAGTCAAAAAATTTAGTTCAATAGTTTTTGTTAAATAAATATTTTTTATATCTAATTATTGCTTCATCAGACAAAAAATGCTTAACAAAAGAGTGGTTTTTGACTATTTTGAAAATCTCTTTTGGGTTATTTTCTATAGAAAGTAAATAGGAATTACTTTTATTTTCATTAACATACTTTTCAATATCATTAATATTTCTTAAATTTTTATTTTCTGAAATATTGTTAAAGATATTTGAAAAAGCTCCAAAAGGTAAATTAAAAGTATTTTTTGTCTTAAGAAATTGTGGTTCTACTAAATTATTATTTATTTCTTCCTGATTTTTATAAACAACAAATTCTAATTCACTTCTATTTAAATATCCACTTATAATATCAAATGTAGAATCAGAAATCAACTTCCTATTAAGTGAGTTTAAGAATTCATAAACTTCTTTGTAATAATCTCTTAACTTACATACCTGAAAAAGAGAAAATATAAGAAGATTATCAAAAGGAACTTTGTAATCACCTACTTCAATAAAATTTATTTGTGTTTTAGTTAATTTTATATTATTAGACAAAAAAATATTTATCTTCTCATCTTTTGTTATTATATCCTTCGCTAAAAATGATTTTATACATTCAAAACTATTAAAGAAACTAATTTTCAACTTATAATCTAAATAATCAAATTTACTAATAAAATTACTTAATTTATTATTTTTTTCTATTTGAAAAAAGTTAATTTGTTTTGAATATATTAATTCTAGATTAGGTAAATCTTCTTTAGATTTTTTCATCGCTTCCATATAATCTACACCTAAATTACAGAAGTTTTTATCTAAAAAATCAACATTATTATACTTATTCATGTATAAATTATATCTTAATAAATTAATGAATAAAAATGTTAATACCCATCACATATATTTGTTATCAATTTATTACTTTTATTTTTAGAAAAATATTTAGTTATTTCGTGATAAATAATCTTATTACAGCTTCTTAATTTTTCATAATTAACACCATATTTAGATATCAATTTAGGTACATTTATAAAACCAATTTCTATGAGTTTTTCAATTATTCTATCTGTTATTTTATTTTCTTCATTGATAAGTTTTTCATCTACTATTTTTCATAAATTCAATTTACAAATTTCTTTTTCAAAAAATAATGTGTCTTCTTTAATTCATCCTAGTTTAACATAACCAGAAAAATATTTATACGTTCTTCCTTTTATTATTGTTGTTAATTTTAAATCTTCTTCTGGAATATTAAATGGAAGTAAATCACCTATTTTCTCAAAGAATGATTTCCAATAATCTATATTGAAAGCATATTTAGGTAGTTTAGTAATACTTTTATCATCAAACATTCAACCAAGTAAAAATTTTTCTTTTATAGCTCTATAAAATTCTGACTTGTTAAATATACATTGTAATAACAAATAATTAGTATCAAATAATCCATTAGTTTTTCATCGATTTAATTCTTTGTTTAATCTGTTTTTTGCAGAAATGTTTCATGTATTAAAAGTTTTTTCACAAACATTAGCAAAAACACCATAATTAACACCGTAATTTTGGTCATCTGTTAATAGGTATTTTTTATAGAATTTTTGATTTATTTCTTCTTGTGAACTATAAATTTTAAAAACGAATTTATTTTTAGTTATTTTGTTATAAATTTGTTCTCAAATCTCTTTATTTTCACTATTAAAATTTAAATAGTTGAGCTTATATCCCTGCTTATCTAAACAAATTAAAACATAGCAACACAATGCAAAAACATTTGTAAATGGAACATATTGCTCATTTAATTCCAAAATATGAACAACAATTTCATCATTTTCAACTCCAATTTGATTAATAGCTTCTAAAAGCTTTTGTCTTTTTCTTTTTTCTTTTTCTTCATAAGCAAAATAACCTTTTTCAAATAAAACATAATAATCTAAAAAAGATAACATTTTAAGAATATTTGTATCATTGCTGAAAAATGAATTACTATATTTATTATTTAACTCAAAATTTAATAATTTATTTTCTGAATAAATGTATTTCTTTTTATCATTTGTTTCTTGAAAATAAGTATTTCAAGGATAGTCTTCTTCAAAATATGAATTTGGAAGTAGTTCAATTCCTCTTTTAATATCTGGCAAATTATAGAAATTATTTTTTATTATTCAATATCTGACATCTATTAAAAAACCATTAATTTTAGAAAAAACTTGTTCAATATTTCATGTTGTTCTCATAGACTAATTATATTAGTATTGAATATATTTTTTATTAAAATCTTGTATTAAATTAGAAGATAAAACGAATAAAAAATATTAAAAAAGAGATTAAACTCTTACATAATTAGAGTCAATCTCGATATTATTTGCATTTTTAAACAGACTATAATTAATTTCATTAATTAATGTTTTATACTTACATTTAGACACCGATTCTTTATTTAATCCATATTCTTTACTTAATTTTATAACATTGATAGCATCCAAATCGATTAACTCTTTAATTAATTCTTCACTAATATCTAAATTACTGCTTATTAAATTTTTGTTTATTAATGCATCAAGTTTATTGTTTGGATGTCTATGGATTAAATGATCATCTTTAAAATATCTTATTCAGGCGTTTTTATCAAAACCATCTTTCCTATTGCTTGTGCATGAGTAGAAAAGATTAATGTGATCTAATGGTATGTTGAAGGGTAATGAATCACCTATTTTTTTAAATAAACTTTTTCAATATTCGGGTTTGAAAGCATATTCCGGTAGTTTCGTGATTGTTTCATTAGAAAACATACAGCTTAGAAATAAATGCTGTTTCAGAGCTTTAAGAATTAGTTTTTTACTTTTGAATAAACTCAATATAACTCTCTTATCTTTTCATTCATCGATTTTATCTATTATTCTTGATCTGACTGATATATTTCTAAATACATTTAATTCTCCAATTATATTAATAAATCCACCATACCCTAAACCATAAAAACTCTCTTTTATTTTAAGAAATTTCTTATAAAACTTTTGATTTATTTCTTCTTGTGAATTATAAATTTTAAAAACAAATTTGTTTTCAAAAACAACACGATATAGAATTTTTAAAACTTCTTCATCAAAACCTAAGTGCTTAAACTTATATCCATTGTTATCTAAATAAATTAAAATGAAACAGCATAACGCAAATGTATTTGCAAAAGGCATATATTCATCATTTATTTCCAACATATGAATTGTTATTTCATTATTACAAATATCAATTTCTTCAACAGCTTTTAAAAAACTGTTTTTTATTTTATTTGGATTTGAATCATAAGGGCCTAATTGTAATATATATCTTTGCAAAAATCTTACAACACTTTCTGAATCAAAAATAAAAGTATCTTTTTTATACTTTTTTAACGCTAAATCGAATTCTTTTTTATCTGTTTCTGTAAAGTAAGTGTTATAGTTGTATTTATTCATTACTTTTCAACTAACATATTTATGTTCTTTGTAATAATTTTTATATATCTCTTCAAAATTTGGTAATTCTAAGCAATTGTATTTTCCTAATTCATATCTAATATCAGTACTAATACTCTTAATTTTAGAAAAAACTTGTTCAATATTTCGTGTTGTTCTCATAGACTAATTATATTAGTATTGAATATATTTTTTGTTAAAATCTTGTATTAAATCAGAAAAGAAAATGAATAAAAATACTAGAAAAAGAGATTAAACTCTTACATAATTAGAGTCAATCTCAATATTATTTATTTTTTATGAATGTTTTACAAAAATATCCGGCGAGACTCCTGATTTTAGTAATCTAAAAGGTCATTTAAGTGGCCCAATATTCGTTGATGTAAAAAATTATTATGTTAAGAATAAAAAGATTTATGATGGAGAAGGAAAACATCTAATTGATTAAATAAAATTCTATTTTTTATTTTTCTTTTAAACCTTCAAGTGCAAACACTTCTCTTATGTTTATTTTACACAAAAATTAAATATTTTTTATAAAAAGCCTTGCGGCGCTTGAGCAGATTAGTCCGTCAGGGCGTTTCGCTATTATAATTAGAAAATAAAAAGACCGAGCGTCGTCTGAGCGGAGAGAAAAAGAACCATATTTTGTTTGTGGGTGAACAACAAAAAATCAAAAGCCTCCACGGCGCTTGAGTGGATAAAAAAGATAAAGATTTATGAATTATTGTGGTTATATTACACTCTATCATTCAAGATCAGGTAATTGGTTTAATAAAAATAGTTCTATTTCGTATTCTTGTTCGGCTATTTCTTTAGAGGATTTAAAACCAAAAATTTTTCTCGGCATATTGTTTATTTTATCTTGAAGTTCCTGGATTTGTTCATCTGTTAAATTAGTAAAATCAAATCCTTTTTTATGTTTTCTTCTTATTAAACCATTTATATTTTCATTAGAACCTCTCTGAAATGAACAATATGTCTGTGCTTTATAAATTACTAAATCATTTTCGTGAGCTACTAGTCCGAGAGATTGAAACTCAAAACCATTATCAGAAGTTATTGATAAAAATGGGTATTTTGATTCTTCAATTATTTTCTTTAATACTTTGTTTATTTCAAGAGAAAATTTACTTTTAACCCTTTTTATATAGGTAAAACGTGTTTTTCTTTCGGTTAATGTTAATAAATTATGATGTCCTTTCATTTTTCTTCCGATAACTAAGTCTATTTCTCAGTGACCTCATTTTTCTCTTTTATCAATATCTTTTGGTCTCATAGCAATAGGGTAGACATATTTATTTCCGTTTGTTAATCTAACTTTATAATCTGTTTTTCTTTTACCGTTTTTAACATACGCCTTTCTTAGTCTATTATTCATTTTGAGAACTCAAATATTCGACTTAATCCATTTATAAATAGTTTTTACAGAATAACCTTTTTTATTAGTTTTTTCTTGATAAAGTTTAAGAGTTGCTTCAACCCCGTGATAATTTTTTTCGTAATTTTTAACAAAGAAATCGTTAAATGCTTTGTCTGAATATGCATTGTGATTTCTTGAATAGCATTGTCTAATTCTCATTTTTTTATGTGCATATGATGCATCGTAACATCCATAAATATTAGAATTTCTTTTAATTTCCCTTGAGATTGTACTAACTGATCTTTTAAGCATTTTTCCAATTTCTTTTAGTGTTTTAATTCCGTAATGAATTTGAATTATTAATCTCTCTTCTGGTTTTAATTGTGTATAATTCATATGACCTCATTTCAAATAAATGGTTAAAAGAGAAACTGTTTGCAATCTGTTTGTTTCTCTTTTTTTATTTTAAATCAAAAAAGTACAAACGCAAATACGTTTGCACTTCAAAGTATAATCAAGGAAATTCTATTTTTTAGAATTTTTTTATTTAATAAATCATATAAATAAGGATTTTAATTATATATTGTTAATTTATCCCTTAAAAATATCAAAAAATAAGGGAAAAATAATGGATTAAGGGAAAAGCTAAAACAATTTTTTTCGAAATAAAACACTGTAACTATTATCTTTTTTGAATAATTAAGATTATTTGAAATAAAGAGAACAAAAATAACTTCTTATTTCAATCATAATAACATATAAAAATAAAAAAATGAGAAATTAAATTCTCATTCTTTAATAGTTTTTTACTAAAACTTCGTTCACAGGACCTCGTTTACTTGGATCTGAACAGATCATTCTTTTTGTTTCAACAGTTAAAATTTCATAATCTTTTCATAAATCTCTTATAAAATCACAGTCAGCGTTAGAAAGTAAAAATTTTATTCCTCTTTGTGTTAATTTATCACACTCATTTTTTAATTCTATTTGTTTTTCAGTAGTGAAATCCTCTTTTGTATAATGAACTAACTCAGCATTTGCTGAAACAGGAAAATATGGTGGGTCTAAATATACAAAATCTCCACTATTTAAACGCTTAAACACTTCCTTATAATCTCCATTGATTATTTCTACATCATTATTTTCGTTTAAAAACTTTGATATTTTTCTAATATTTTCATAATCAAAAGTAATTTCGCTTTTATTCCCAAAAGAGCTATTAATTTGTCCTTTTTTGTTAATTCTAATAAGGCCATTAAAACAACTTTTACTTATATAAATAAATCTTGCAGCTCTTTCTACACTACTTAATGATGAAAAATTTATGTTTCTATCTAATGATCTTATTTTGTAATAATAATCTTTTGAATTATTTTTGCCATGTTCTTTTAAGAACTCTATTAACTCTTCTGGATTTGACTTTATTGCTAAGTAAGCATTGATTAGTTCTTCATTAGCATCATTAATAATAGCTTTTGAGGGTTGTAAATTAAAAAATACAGCTCCACCACCTAAAAATGCTTCTATATATTTATTGTAATTTTTAGGAAATAAGGGAAATATATATTTTAATAGTTGTCTTTTACCTCCTGGTCAAACGACAAATGGATTTAATTTTTCAGTTGTTTTCTCTTTTCCTTCAATTTCAATATTTTTTATTATTTCTATACTCAATTTATCCTTTCGACATTAGTTTCCAAAAGAAATTTTACACCAATAATTTAAAATATGAAATTGTTTCCATATTTGTTATAATTGAAACAATTAAAGGAGAAAATTGAAATATAAAAGAAAATTTTACAATCAAAAAGACTACTTTTTAGATGAAAAGAATCAAGTTGTTATTTTATCTGAAGAATTATTTAATACATTAAGAAATAAGGAAGATAAATTTACATCATATAAAAAAATTGGTGGTAGCACTGTAGGAGATGTTTTGGAAGTTGGACACTTCAACACTCAATTTAGTGCCTTCTGCCATATAACAAGATTAAAAATGGACGTTTTGCAAAAGAAATACATAAATGCAGGTACTATTTTGGAACCTAAAATTTTTGATGTACTTAGAGAAACCTTTAAAGGTTTAAACATTATGAATTATAGTGCTAAAGACTATGATTATGATTATTTTGCAGGTAAAGATGAAATAATAGGTGGAGTTCCTGATGGTTATATTCCATCGAAAAATATGATTTTAGAAATTAAAACTACTGGCGCTAAAAATTATGAAACTTGAAATAAGAAAAACGATAATGGATATTTTGAAAACATACCTGCAAATTACATAAAACAAGCACAGCTATATTCATATTTAATAGGAGCTGATAAATACAGTATTGTAGCAGCGTTTTTAGAAGAAGATAAAGGTGATTATGAAAACCCAGAAAATGTTGATTTAAGTCAGAGAAGAATAGCAAATTATACTTTTAAAGTAAATTTAGCTGAAACAAGAGATGATATAAACAAAATAAAGGATTGATACTTTTTTTACACTAATACATTAACTTCACCCAAATATGACTTAACTAAAGATAAAATGCAAGTTGATTATCTACGTTGCAAAAATGAACAAGAATGAGAAGAATTATTAAACAAGTGAAAAGAAGAAGGAAAAGCTGATTTGGATGTAGTTCCTTAATAATTGATTAATATTACAAAAAAGAAAGGAGAATAATGAAGTTATTTTGTTATGGATGTGAAAAATATTTTGAAACAGCAAATAGAAGTTTTTATTTCAAAATTCTTGAACTTACTTTTTGTTCAAAAAGGTGTTATAAATTTATATGAAAAATTATTAAAAGTAAAGAAGAAAATGTTGGTCTAATTAAAATTTGACCAAGAGAATCAAAAACTGAAATTTTGCTAGATTAAAATTTAATCACTAATAAAGGATTATTGTGAACTATAAACAATTAATTAAAGAAAGAATTGAAAACTTTAAACGCGATTATGTTTTTATAATTAGTGATTTTTATGATATTACAAATTACGAAACAATAAAGAGCACGATAAATAGATTTGAAAAAGAGGGATATATAAAAAGAATTTTGCCTGGTTTATTTTATAAACCTTTTTATGTCGAATTAATAAATGAATATAGCATTCCATCCCCTCTAGATGTTGCTAAAGGAATTGCAAGAAAGTATAATTGAAATATTGCTCCATCAGGTGATGCAGCTTTAAACATACTTGGTTTATCCAATCAAGTTGTTGTTAAATATATTTTTATTTCAAATGGAAGATATGCTTCATTTAAATATGACAATTTTGAGATTGATTTTAAAAAAGTGAACAATAAAGATATCAACGATAAGTCTTATTTAAGCGCGTTGATAATACAAGCATTAAAAACTATAGGAAAAAGAAATATAACAAAGAGACAAGTTGAATATTTAAATAAAAAATTTAATGAGAGTGAAAAAAGTTTATTAATGAAAGAATGTAAAACAACAGATGCTTGAGTTTATGAACTTATTAAACTTATTTGTATTAAATAACTAATTAAATATAGGAGAAAATATGACTAAAAGAGAATTTGTTAAAGATCTGATAGAGTGAAAAGAAGAAGTTTTACATGAAATTAGTGATGATCTTTTTGATGAAGAATATTGAGATGATATTAGTGAATGTCGTTTACTAAAAAGAAAATTTTTATTTGAATTTTATGTTAATTTAGATTCAGAGATTAGAAATATAAAAGAAATTATTGATCATATAGCTCAAGCAAATATACCAACTGATTATTGACTCAGTAATTTTTGAACTCATCAAATGCTTGATATCATGGAAGACAAATATAAAGAAAGTAAGAGTTGAGAAGACTTATTGGATAAAAGCTTTGTAGAATATAGTAGAAATTTAATTATTAGTAATTTTGAAGAAATCTTAACTATACATTTTATTGATCTAACACTATTTATAATTGAATATAATGATATTAAAAAACTTAATATTGAAATTAATGATTATGTTAAATTGATTGATAAAAAAGTTAAAGAATTTTGCACAGGAGATTTTCTTAGTAAAAAACTTCCAATTAAAATACCAGAATTAGAAAAATATTTAATTAAATAAATATTTCAAAATAAAATTTATATCCGTATTCGGATGTTTTTTATTACCTTGCAACAGACTTAAAATAAAAAACGTCCTTAATGAACGTTATTTCTGTTGTTAATTGATTAATTTATCAACAAATTACTAATTTTATCATCTAACTTATCATATTCATTTAATTCAGCAAAAACACATCTATATGTTTTATTTTTCTCTAAAAGTTGTGAGATAACTCTCTTTTTTCAGTTATAAATTGTGTTTGTTGAAACACCACAAATTTTAGCTATATCTACAGTAGAAATGTCGCTAATTAAGCATTCTAAAAACTTTGAGAATGATTTATAGCTTTTTTGATGAATATAAAAGAGTGAAGTGTTATTCGTGGAAACAAAAACTTTATTACATTTCTTGCATCAATATTTTTGTTTTCCATTTCTGAAACCTCTTTTTACAATGTTTAATGAACCACAAAACAAGCATTTGATTGAATCATATACTTTTATTTCCTTTTCTTGTTCATTGTTTATTGTTCTCTGTTCAATTCTATTATTAATAACTTTTTCTTGATCCATAAACTCCTTTCTTTATTTTTTTCTTTATATAAATATTTTATCTTATTTATGAAATTATTTCCATATATAGTATATAATTTTTTTGTTTAAGTTTTTATATTAAAAAGGAGAAAATGAAAGAAAAAGAACAAGTTATTAGAATGAATATCTGTAAAGTGGTACAACTTAAATCTAGCTTTGTACAAAATATCAAAAAATGATTAGACATCCCTCAAAGTATTATGCTTTTAACGTCTGATCAAGATCAATACAAAGACAATCCTAATAAAATTGAAGATAATAAAAATGTTTTCTTTTGTCTAGTGGAAGATATTAAAGAATCTAGAAAAAAGAATAATGTTGTTTATTACTTAAAAATTAAAAATAAAGACAAAATGATTGTCTTAAATGAGAATTTTCATATGAAACCGGAAGATATTTATTCTGTTATAGATTGAAACACTACTCCCATTGATATTCCATTTGATGAAAAAATTAAAATATTAGAAAAAATCAAAGAAATTACTAATGAGGATAATGTTAATGAATATAACATATCGATAAAAAAATTATCAAAATAAAGAAGAAAATGACTAGAAATAATTTTAAAAAAACTAGAAATTAGAATCGTTGAAAATGCTCCAATAAAGAAAATTACGTATGAAGAAATGAAAGAATATCAGGAAAAACAGAATAAAGAAAACTGAGATATTATTTGTGAAGTAATGAGAAAACTTTCAGAAATGTAATTGAATACCTTAAAAATAATAGTACAAATAATTAACGCAAAAGCAGAAATTATTAATTCCCGTTTTATGCTTTTTACACTTATTTATAAGTTATTTATATAAAACTATGCTATTTTTAATTAACTTCGATAGCCTCAACAAATAGGAGAAAAATGAAAGAAATAAAAATTAATGATATACATTTAGCACTTTGAAATCCGAGATTTGAAACTATATATAAATTAGATTTTGATTATGTTAAATACTTTAATAAATGAGATAAAAATTATTCATTACAAGAAGAAGCATTGAAAATTTCTGAACTAATAAAAGAAAACATAGATAAATATAAGGAACTTTTTGACTCAGTAAAAGTATTTTTTCATTCAAATTACGAAAAAATTAAATTGATAAAATCAGAAGACAGTTATATAGTTGTTGATGGTAATCGTAGAATTAGTTGTTTAAAAATATTAATGAATTATGAAAAATACCAAAAATGTATTTACGAAATACTTAAAGGAGAAATAAATGTTGAAAGTAGAAATGAATTTATTTCAAAATTAAGTGTTCTTTATATGTTTATAGAACAAAACAAGAGTGATTTTGTTAAACCTACAAAGATATTATTAAATTTTGATGAATGTATTATATATAGTTCTAACAATCAAATTTCAAATTTGTCTTTTAATAAACACTATAGAAAAAATTCAGTAGGATATCTTCCGTGGAATAAAGGAAAATACTATTATGATATCTGGACTATCTTTAATAATGAAAGATTATTTAATTTAGTAGATATTGATAATAAAAAAATTCCTCATATTTTTGGAGAAGATAAAAAGAAAATTTATGAAGACTATAAAAAAGCTGCATTCCTATTTCAATTGTTTAGCAAACCAGCTTCAAAAAACAGAGAATTAAGTATTAGAGATTATTTTATTTCAATACCACCAGATCAATATGAACCAGTTAATATTAGTCAAATGATTGAAAATTTAATCTTATATATTAATAAAAATGTTGATGTTAAAAAACATATTAATTTATATTTTGATGCAAAAAACCGCTGATATATTAATAAAGGTCATTTTGAGATAAAAAACATTTTAAAACTCATTAATGAGTTAAGAGAATCAGAATTACAAATATCTAAATTTAATAAAAAAGAAATTGGTGATGCAGTAAGTATTTTTTATAAACATCTTAATTTAATTAACGATAAACAAGCTAATTTAAATAAAGAGGAATTTGTAAATAATTTTTTATTTATGAGTGAAAATGAATTGAGAAAAACAAGATCAATTAGCAAAAATACAGATATATTAAATCTAATCGATGAAAGACTTTATCAATTTAGTATTTCTCAATCAATCATAAAAGATTTGAAAGCTAAAAAAGCAGATATTCTAATTAAATGAACTACAGAATTAGAAGAAGATATAAGTTTCAAAGAGAGCAAGTTGTTTATCAACACCATTCAACTATCTATTAAACCGATGCTTGAATTAATTGTTAAATTAATGGTATTTAACGGGATATCTGAATACAAATCTGATGTTGAATATTTAAAATTCATAAATTCATTTTTAACAGATAAAGATATAAATAAGAATAGTTTAACTGATATTAAAGATCATTTATTTGATTCTAAAATTAGTCTATTAACAAATATTGATAAGTTGTGTGAAAATAAAGTTTTTAGAAACAGTTTCAATCAATTCTTTAATAGAACGTCAGATATAAAAGATTTTTATAATTTTATATCGGAAAATTGGGAGTGAATTAATTCAAAAATAAATAATATTACTGCAAAAGATTTCAAAATAGCAATAGAAAGCTATAACATATTGATTTCAAAAAACAATGAAATATTACTTAAATTCCTATCAACAACACTAAGAAACCTGAACAAAAATATGATTAATAAATTAGCAAGTGTTGTAAATAAAACTAAGCAATGAGTTAAGTAGATAATCAATTTTAATTATTCAATAGTTTACTTAATCATTTGTATAGCGACAAATGAAAAGACGCGTTAAATTAACTAGAAAAATCTAGTTTTTTTATTTCCTGTTATGAGTGGAAAAAAGTGAAAGTGAAATAAGGAAAAAAGTGAAAGTGAAATAATAGTAATAACACTTATTAACCTTATTTATAGTAATTTATAAATAAAATGTATATTTAAGGATTTTTTATTTAAATATATTGTTAATTTTCTTTTTTCAAAATTATTCCAAACTTAAAATAAATTAAATAAAAACTGAGTAATTACTAAGTATATAATCAATTCTGTGCTATTACCTCTTCGAATACCATTTCTTTAACAAAAATGATTTTTAATGGAATAAGATTTTTGTATTTTGATAAATAATGAATACTATATCCGACATATTATGTGCTCTACAATAGGAAGCTTATATCAACTGGAATGATATTTTTAGTCAAAAGAAAGGAATTGAAATAATATTGTCTTCTTAATTATTTTAATCATTACTTTTACACTTATATTATAGCAACTTTAAAGTGTGAAAGCGTCAATAGAGAATTCAAAATATTTAGTTAAGTTTATTTTAAAACGTCTTTTTACAATTAAAGATGTGCTTTGAGTTTTATTCTTAATTATTGCTGGAGCTTTTGGTTCGTTATTTGGATTTGTTTCATTCAAAAACAGAAAACTCAAAAAACAACTAAAAATAGTACTCCTTAATTTTTCATACCTAAAGTAGAAAATTTATACTAAATTTGCATAGAATACCAAAAATGTATTGGTGTTTTTTAATCTAATTATTTAACTTTTTATGTTTCTACAATAACATCAGTTTTATTTCTATATTTCTGAAATTATTTCCATATATGTTATAATACTCATGATATATAAATAAGGAGTATATGGAAAGTAGAAACAAAATATTAAGAATGAATGTATTAAGAGTATTAACTCTTAAAAATAGTTTTATACAAAAAATAAGAAAAATATCAAATGAAATACCTATGAAGATTATTTTAGTAGGTGTTGGAGCTAATTACAATAATGATGTTAAAAATACATATTTTTATGGAGTGGATGATATTCAAGAAAGCAAAAGCGATAATGATTTTGTAGTTGAAATTAAAGTTAGAAAAAGTACTAAGCAAGTTTTTATTAACAAAATATATAACATTAATAGTGATGATTTATATTCAGTTATTGATTGAGATAAACAGCCTATCAGTATCTCAAAAAAGGATAAAGATGCAATTTTAGAAAAAACTAAAAAGATCGCTAGCGAAGATGAGTTTATGAATAACGATATTTCAATAACAAAATTGTCAAGAATGTAAGGACTGTATGAATAACAAAGAAATTAGAAACAAGTATTTAAAACCATATGAATATGAACGGATTATTAAAGTTTATGAATTGTGTAGCTTTGATAAAGAACATATCATTAAACAAATAAACAGAATTTCATCAAGATTCGAAGCAAAACAGTTATTATCTAATTGTGATCGACTAGTTGAATTAGCTTTATCAAAAGTAATGACTGACTATCAGGATGAATTAGAATACTTTATAACAGTATATGATAAATTATGTGAGTTTGAATAATGTGAATGATAAATTTAAAAGGAGTATATGAAATTCAGTGAATTTAATTGAAATTTTAATAATTTAGATGACGTTCAAAAACAAGCAAAAGATAGACAAATTTATCTTTTTTGTATTACATATTTAATTTAATACTATTCTTCCAGTTCTCAATGACCGTTTCCCCCCTTTCCTACATATTTAATGTTTCGGATTTCATTTATATATCTTGTAATAGTTTTTTCACTAACTCCCAATTTTATAGATATATCTTTACGACTAACCTTATTATTTTGTTTAATCATTTCTTTGATAATTTTTTAGCTTCTTCGTGGGACATTTTGAGAGACATCTTGAGGGACATTTTGAGAAATAATTCAATGACCGTATTTTCCTCATCCAACATATTTAATGCTTGGAATTTCATTTATATATCTTGTAATAGTTTTTTCACTAACTCCCAATTTTATAGATATATCTTTACGACTAACTTTATTATTTTGTTTAATCATTGCTTTGATAATTTTTTTAGCTTCTTCGAAGGACATTTTGAGGGACGTTTAGAGGAATATTTTGAGATGATTTTTTTCTCCAACTTTTTGAGTTGCTATCTTTTTTAGAGGAATGATTGTTTTAAAAATATCCCCTTCCTCAAACAGAGGATCTTGTATTTTTATATTAGTTAATATATGAGTATATAACAGATTTTTAATTTGCATAATTAATTAAAATGATTTACCAATCTAAAATAACCCGTTAGAATATTGATGTGTGATTATTGAAATTTGATATTTCAATAAATAAGTTGCACAACCAACTTGCGAGCATTGCCACACAATAATAAAATAAGGTTGCTTTCTTATAGAGATGGGGGACTGTTGTGAGTAAATGAACCCATTATTTTTTATTTTTAAGCTAATCATATAGTTTTATTGTTCTGTATTTAATTTGAACGAAAACACTTTAAATATATATAATTAAAGTGTTATGGTACAAATAAAAAGTGAATCAGTTTTAAGCGAATTGTCTAAAAAAAATAATGGAGTTGTAAAAATAAAAGATTTAACAGATTTAGGAGTTTCTAAGTCTTCAGTTTATTATTTATTAAAAAAATATAATTATGAAAAAGTCGGAAGTGGAATTTTTCTTAGAAAAGATGCTTGATTTGACGGAATGAAAATATTACAAAAACGCTTAAAAAATGCTATTTTTTCACACGACACAGCATTATTTTTATTTAATATGACCGACGTAGCGCCTTCAACTTATTCTATGACTGTTATAAACGGATATAATACAAGACACTTAAAAAATGATCCAGTAAGAATTTTTAGAACATCAAAATATTTATTTGATTTAGGTATAACTGAAATTGAGACACCTTTTGGTAATAAAGTTAAAGTTTATAATGTTGAAAGAACTATATGCGATTTACTCAGAAATAGAAATAAATTAGACATAAGATTTATTCAGGAAGGATTAAAAAATTTTATTAGAACAAAAAATATAGATTATCGTTTACTTGAAGATTATTCAAGAAAATTTAGAGTTTCAAAAATACTTAATACTTATTTGGAGATTTTACTTTAATGTACAAAACAGCACAATCATTTAAAGATAGCGTTTCTAATAGATCTAAGATAACTGGAATTTCAGCGGAAATATTATTTACTAGATATATGATGGACAGATTCTTAGATAGACTATCAAACTCAATTTATCAACAACATTTTATTTTTAAAGGTGGACTACTTATTTCATCACTTTTAGGTATTAAAAACAGAACTACAATGGATATCGATACTACAGTTAGAAATATTACTTTTTCAAGAGAAAATATCAATTCTATAATAAGTGATATATTAAAAATTGATGTAAATGATAATATTCAAATGAAAATTTGAAAGATTGAAAATATAATGAAAACAAGGGATAATCCTGGTTTTAGAGTAATAATAGAATGTTCGATAGAAAAAACAAAATTTTTTATTCGAATAGATGTTTCAACAGGTGATTGTATTACACCAAGCGAAATTGAATATACATATGAAACATTTATTGAAAATAAAAAGCTTAATTTAAAAACTTATCCTATAGAAACTATATTGTCTGAAAAAGTTCAAACTATCCTGTCTAGGGGTAAAAATAATACAAGAATGAGAGATTTTTATGATATTCACCTATTAGTCGAAACACAGGAATACAATGAAAAGATATTTAAGCAAGCTTTAATAAACACTTGCACAAACAGAAGCTCATTACATATATTAAATGACCCTTTTACTTATTTAAAGGAACTTGAAAATGATGATACACTTTTATCTCTATGAGTGAAATACCAAAATACATTTTCTTATGCTAAAACTGTAAAATGAGAGTGTATTTACAAATCAATTAATAAACTTATAAAAGTACTTGAAGAATAGTCTTAAAATCCAATTTCTTTACTTTTAACACAATAAAACATATGAAAAGCAAAGAAAAATAAGTATATTTAACAAAAAAGTAAAGATATTAATTTAAACCTTGAATAAGGTAAGCAAATTTTTGTTAATTATTAACTAAACTGCTGAATAAAACAAGTTTAGTAGAGTTGTAAAACCTGAAAATATTTTCACAATTCAAAAATATGCGTTATAATTATTATGCCTTAAGGTTTGGGTTCCCACCAAGTAAAATTAAGTGGAAGTATCAAGGTTTGGGATTCGCTCCAAGTAAAATTATGCGAGACTATCAAGTGTTGATTTTCTCTATAAGTAAAATTATGAGAATGATCAACAAATCCTGTTTCAGAAAATAGATTCAGGATAAAAATTTTAATATTAAAATGTTTTACCACTTCTATGAAGTGGTTTTTTATATTCAGTTTAAGAATAAAAAAACCATCTAATTTAAGATGACTCCGTGGTTGGTGAGTTTACAGTTCGCTTAAACATTAGTTCAATAACACGAGTATACAGCGTAAACATACCTGCATAACAATTATATGCTTATTTAAGTTTTTAATAATTTTCTTATCAACATCTACTCATTAATTTTTAATTATTAAAGAGTAGATGTTTGAAAAGTAAATGAAACTTTCATATTTAGTAAAAATGCGTAAATACGCAAAAATTTTAAATGCAAACAAAAAAGTTAGCAAAATAATAATTGCTAACTTCTATTTTATGTAAGGCATTTCACTAAAGCGACTAATATTCATTTGAAATCTTAATTTCTTGTTATCCGTAGCACCTGAACGATATTTTGCAATAATTACTTCAACAATAGAACCAATAGATTGATCTTGTTCAAAAGAAGAATTCTTTTTGTTTTTGTTGTAATAATCATCACGGTAGAGGAATACAACCATATCAGCATCCTGTTCAATAGCTCCACTCTCACGTAAATCACTTAGTAATGGTCTTTTATCTTCCCTACTTTCAACTGAACGAGAAAGTTGAGAAAGTGCTATAACAGGCACATCCAATTCACGTGCTAATTGTTTTAATGTTCTTGAAATTTTAGCTACTTCATTTTGACGATTTTGTCCTTTTGTTTCATCTGAAATTAATTGTAAATAATCAACAATAATTAAATCTAATCCTGTTGTTTTCTTAACCTTTCTTGCCTTAAAGACGATATCTTCCAATTTTGAAGATGTTGAATCATCAATAAAAAGTGAAATTTTATCAATTACATTTTGCTTTGCTGATGCAATTAATCTTAATTCTTCATTTGAAATAAATTGTGGTCTTTTTAATTTACTTGCATCAATTTCTGTAATTGCTGAGTATATTCTACTCATAAGTTGAAATTCAGACATTTCTAAACTAAAAAATAGTACTTTTTTACCATATCTAGCAGCATTAGTAGCTATATTTAACGCAAAAGCAGTTTTACCCATAGCTGGACGAGCTGCTATTACAACTAATTCCCCACCTTTAAATCCTCGAGTATTTTTATCTAATGCATCATAACCAGACGGAACACCAAAAACATTGTTTTCTTTTATTAGTCTTTTATTCATTAAATCATTAAAGTAATTATCTGAAATATCTTTAATGGATTTATATTCATTAGTTTTAACTTTTTCAGATGCATCAGTAATTTTTTTCTGGATTAATGAAACGAAACTTTCAATATTTGTATTTTGTTCAGTTTTAACTTTATATAACATTGATTCTAGTACGGTTTCAATTTCTCTTAGCGCCCTTAAACGATTAAGATGTTGAAAGTGTTGAAATCTGTTTTCAAAAAGACAAGCATTAATAATTAAATTGTGTATAAAATCAATGTTTATTTCGCTATTAGAACTTACAGATGAGAGAACATAATTAACTAATTCTTGGTATTCTATGATAAAGACGTCTTTGTTTTTATCATAGTAGTCCATTAAAGCGTTATAAACTAATTTATTTGCATATGAATAAAAAGATTTTTCGCTTAAAAGATTTTGAGCTTCTTCAAAGTATTTTTTCTCTTTTGAGACTAAAAGCATTCCTAAAACTTTTTTCTCCGCAAATTCATCAAAATGGATCGTTGAATTATTTAAGATCATAATTTAATCACTATTTAGATAATAATTCACTTAATTCTGGTAAATTTGTAGGAATGCAACTCTTTGAATAATCACCAGAAAGAATTTTTTTGACTTTTTTATTGATAATATCCTTAACTTTATTAAAATCAAAATTAATGTCTTTAATTCATTCATTAGAATGGCGACAAACACTTACAGCTAAATCAATCAAAAAAATCGTTAATATTTCTTTAATATTTGAATGTATTAATTCCAAATTAAATTCAAATATTTTTTCTTTTAAGAAACCTAGAACATTTTTTGATGATGTTTTATCTTTTAAATCTTTTTCATCCAAAAATTTTGTTCAATATTTTATATCATCATCCCAGATAGGCATATTACTATCTGCTAGTTCTGAAATAAGATCTTTAATACATTCAGGTCTATAATATAATTGAAATGTTCAAGTTCATTTAGGTTTGTCTAAAACCTTATCATTGAAAAATTTTTCATTTTTTCAAGTTTTATTTAATATTTCTTCTTTATATTTTAATAAGTTTTCTATTAATTTTTCTTTAGTCATTTTTCTCCTTAATATAATTGATAATTCCTGAAAAAATTGATTCTAACACTTCAACAGAAATAGAATTTCCACAAAGAAACGTTAATCGTGTTTCAGAAATTAAATCTTGTTTTTTTACTTTTTCATAATCATTTTCACCGAAGCCCATGTACAAAAACGCTTCTTTACTATTTATGTATCTTAATTTATTTATTTCAGGGAAGTAAAATTTCAGTCTGTTGGAAGCAATCAAAGTTGGACCAACTTTTGCAGTATTCAAATAAATTCTATTTTCTGAATTAAAATTACTATAATTCATTAAATTAGCTTTTGTTAATCCGCTTCTGCTTGTGGTAATTTCACTTACCTTACATTTTTCTAAAATATAAGATAAATCAACACCACTATTTTCAACTTTTACTATTTCATATAATTTTTTATCATTTAGTTTAATTAAACTATCAAAATCAAAAGTATGATTATTTTCTCTTAAAACAGAAACTGCAAATACTCTTTCTCTGTTTTGTGCTGATCCAAAATCAGATGCATTTAATACTTTAAAAGATGTTTCATAACCTAATTCATCTAAAACTTCAATTCATTTTTTAAAATCATTTATAAACTTTTTAGAAACTAAGTTTTTAACATTTTCTAAAAGTAAAATTTTTGGTCTTTTAGTACTATTTTTAATTATTCGTTCTATTTCATAAAGAAGACCTGAACGAGTTCCTTTAGTAATACCACGTTTTAAACCTTGTGAAGATATATCTTGGCATGGAAAGCTATATGTTAATATATCAATTTCAGATTGAAGATTATCTACTTTAGTGATATCTGTATAGTTTTCTAACTCTTTATTTGTCTCATAAACCTTATTGAAATAGTCGTTATTAACAAAAGCATACAGGTAAGGAAAAATTTCACTTAATTTTCTATTACGTCTAAAATATGTTTCTGAGACTGCTGTTTTACTATTCGCACTAAAAGAGTAATTTTTTAATATTTCAATCATTTGCTCTTTAGTTAGTTCAGTTTCGGGTTTTAATTCACCATAATGAATTTTTAAATATGCAATTATTGCATTGATGTATCATTCACAAGCACCTACACTTATAACAGAAATATCATTTGATGTAGCTATGTTTTTTAGTGCTTTGAGTTGAGAACCCATACCTGCAAAAAATTCATACATTTTAATCTCTTTCATTTTCTCCTTTTAACATTCAAATTGTTTTTGAAACTCTAAAAAAGGTTTGTTTCTCAATTCAAGCGATTTTTTTAATGTTTTAATTATGAAATTAAATTGCTCTTTTGTATTTCTTTTGTTAAATAAAAATTTATTTTTTTCTGGAATGATTTGGAATGGTGGATTGTCCCCACTTGGAACTAAATGATGCAATTTTCTTATCGAAGTTCAAAACACATCCTTATTATTTACTTTTGAACAAAACAAGAAAAAATAATCAGATTTATTCTCATATGATAAATTTTGTTTAAGTGATTTTAAATATACAGATCAGTTATTTATTAAATTTTGTTTTATACTTTTAAGATCACCAGTTAGTGAATAATAAATACCCATTTTTGTACCGACATTAGTTTTTTCATAACCTAAACAGTATTTTATATTCACAGGAATGAAAATCTGCTTACCAAGAATAGCAAAGTCATATCAACAATTTTTATTAGTATTCGGAATTTCTATACTAAGTTTATTTTTTCTAAAAAATTTATCTTTATTAATAAAATCAGATAACTTACTAGTTAGAAATTGCTCGTATAAAACTGAATTTAATCTGTGATTCTCATTTGAATTTTCAGGTTTTTCAGTATTTGTCTTAACCGTGAATTCAACAATTTTGTTCATAACAATATGCTTAAAATCCTGTTTTTTGTTCATAAGCTCCTTAAATAAAATTAAAAAGGCAAAACTTATGATTGAAGTTTCAACAATTCTTCAACTGACATGTTCTTTTTCTCTTTTATTTTTCACATATTTACAAAACTTTGCATCATTTTTCTTTGAAGTTTTGTTTTAAATTCGTCCAATGTCGGTTGATCAATAAAAACTTTTTCTAAATACTCATCATCAATTTTGTAAATTTTGATGAATAATTCAATAGTAGTTTCTATTTTTTAGTTAAAACTTTAGTTATTTTAGTTCTGCGTTTTAATTTTTCTTGTTGTCTAAGTCATTGACTTAAATCCATAGCAATATCATATTGTTTTCTTGCAACTAAAGTATGATTTTGCCTGTTTAATAAATTGTCATATTTCATTTTTATTCTCCTAGATAATATTTTTATTCATTTCAAGTCTTTGGTTGTATCGAAGCTTGAAATTCATCAAGTTGATTGAAAATATCAATGTAATCTTGCTTATCTCAATCATCTTTACCTTTAAATCAATCACTATTTTTATATTTTTCTGTTTCAATTTGTTTTGTAATAAGTTTATTTAATGTTTTTATGAGTTCGTTTTGTCTATAATTAGGTTCATATTTTTCTCTTTTTTGAATTTCTTTTTCTCTATTTATTTGTTTTACTTGATATTTTTCAATATTAGAGTTAATATCTTTTTCTTCTATTTTTGCTCATTTGTTAAATCGACTAATTGATTTAAATTGTTGAAAGCTTGCAAAATATAATGTATTTATTTTTTGATATAACTCTTCAAGTTCAAATTCTAATTTGTCTAATTCAGATATGTTATTCGTGTTTCTCTCTGAATATAAGTTTTGAATTTTACTTCCTAAATGATTGATTTTCTTCAAATGTTCTACAAATTCAAAATATTCATTAGATATATAGTTATTTCTTCTATTTTTTGAATTTAAGAAATATTTAGTTTCTAAATCTTTTTCTGAAATTTTATGATTTGGATTTTGATGTTTGAAAATACAAAGTCTGCATAGTTTATATTTTTCTAACATTTCATATTTCTTTCTTTTTATTTTTGTAAAGAAATAAATTAATACCAAAATAAAAAGTGAAAGTATAAAAAGTATTATTACTGTACTCTTAGATATAGATGTTATGTCCATTTTTCAACCCCTATCTTAGGTTCTGAATTATAATTTTCAATAACTACATATTTAACAGGGTATTTTTGAATTATTCTAACTTCAGAACCCAATTTTTTTCGAAATTTTATCCATTTTGAAGTACGCATGAAAATCAAATAAATAGATAAAGCTAAGTTTAGTATACTTAAAATTATTAATATAATTCAAACCATTTTTCTCCTTTTATGTTAATTGAGTTTTAAATATGATTTTTTGTTCATAATCATTGTAATAAAGTGAAATTGGCACCTTTGTTTTATCATCAATCATAAATAAACATTGTCCAACTGAACTTTCTTGAATGAAATTCTTTTCAAAGTCTAACAATTTTGAAGATTCAGATAGAGTATTATTAAAAGAAGTTATATCTGAGCGATCGACCTTATAAATAAACTTATATTGAGTTTGTTCTAACAACTGAATTGTTTTGTTTTTCATTTCTTCAACAAGAACAAAATCTTTAAATGATTGTGTCCCCATGATCATAAGACCTCAGAACTTTCTTAATGTTTTTATAGTATCGAACAAGAAATTAATTAAATAGGTATTTCCCGTTCCACCTAAAAATTTATGAATTTCATCTATAACAATAACTATATTTCTTCATTCATTCTGTCTTTCATAACCAAAATTCCTAATGTTGTAAATTAAATTTTGTTGTATTTCATTATTAATTTCCTGAATCAACAAGAACATAGCTATTAAATTATCTTTTTGTGATTTTGTTAATAATCTCTGAAAATTGTAAATTTTTGAATTAATGGAATTATCCTCGAAAACTTTGTCTGTATTAAAAAATTTATAAGTTCCGTTTTTACGACTAAAGTTTGTTATTAAAAACAATAAGCTTTCATCTATTTCTTTTTGATAAAAGATTTCTCTATCATTAATTTCACTGATAATTTGTTTAGAATTTATTTTCTTAGTCAATTCAATAACATCATCGAAAGTTATCTGTTTGCAATCATTTAATTCTTTAGTATAAAAACCGTTTTTTTCATAAGTTTTTTGTATTAATAGGCCTAATAAATTTAATTGCCTTTCAGTTAAAGAAGTATCTATAATCAAAAAGATTTGCTTAAGGTAGTCAATTTTTCATTTAATCAATGAATTATTTGAAACTTTTTCAATCGTTTCATCAATATTACTTAATGAAAAAGTATCCTTGATTTCCAAAATGTTTTGTTGAAAATAATTAATATCAGTTAAATCAATCATATTTACATTTTCATGTTTAATTTTTCTAAACAATGAACCATAATCATTATTAGGATCAATAATATAAATTTTGTCGTTGTTCATTGCATGATAATTCAAAATTTTAGAAATAGAAGCAGTTTTTCCTGAGCCGGTTTTACCGATCATAAACATTGATGAACTAGGTCTCTGTTTATTTTTTAAAGTATCATTAAAAAATAGTGGATGCCCGACAAAATAATCATGTCCTAAAAGAAGGTGATTTTTGTCGTTGTATAAAACATCAGTGAAAGATCATAATTTAGCTAAATTTAGACCAGTCATTGTATGATTATTATCAACTTTTATTTTATTTTCGTTCATTCAAAATTCATTCAAAAGACGTATTTGTGTTGTTTGATAAAAATTCCCTACAATTTTGTTGTTTTCCAATTCTGTACGAATATTTTTATTTATTAAATTATGCTTATCTTCTGAATCACTATGAATTAAACCTTGAAAATTAACTTCAAAAATCGGTATTTCATTTGAAAATTCTTCTATAAAATTATCGATTGCTGCTAATTCAGTTTCAATCAGTGCATTTTTTGTAAAACTACTTATATCTATCTGATTTGCTTTTATAAATCTTCTAGCCTTATCAATTGTTTTTATCGCAGAACTTGATGGCAGTTTTGTAAAGGAAATAATAAAGTTCAAATTTGGATTTCTTAATAAATTTTCAAAACATCCATCATTTAAACTCACGGGGAAACGATCAATAAAAAACGAATTTAAGAAAGTTTCATTTAGTTTTACAAGATCCTTTTTAACAATAATTCCATTAATTTCTTGTGTTATTTTGTCTTCTTCAATTTTTAGGTTTAGTTTAAATAATTCTCTAAAAATATTTAAAATTTCTTCTTTTTCAACTATCCGTTTTGTTAGAGTTGGATAAATACTTTCAATAAGACTAGAAATTTCATTTATTTCTTCTTGATTAAAATTTGACGTTTGAGAAATTAAAAAATAATATTGTGAAATCATAGAATTTTCACTACCAAAAAAATGAATATCATTTGCAACTGAATTAAAATAATTATCTTTTTCGGGAGTTATATTTTCATTTTTTGAATAAGTTCTATCCAAACTGTCTAAATTTTCTTTTAAATCATTTTTAGTTGAAATTTTAACAATTTGAACTTTTCTTCCGTTGTTTGTTAATAAAGAGTAAAGATTGTTTATTTTTTTAATGAATAACTCATATTCATCTGTATTTAATTTAAAAGGGTCAAAACCATTTATCTTAAAAATCAGTGAATTTGCTTCATTAGTTTTAACAACTCCTAAATTTGAAATACTTTTTATTGGAGCTTCAAAACTAGATAATTCATTTTTATTGTATGTCTTTTTGATTGTTAAAAACTGTAAATTTTGAAATAAATAATAATATCTTCTGTGAGAATCATATATCTTTTTTTGCATCAATCATAAAAGAAAAATCATCAAAATTAAAGTTATAAAACCACAAATAACAACCCCTACTTTTACAATTAAGTAAAATATAGAAATTAATGCTATTGAAAAAACAACAAATACAAATAAAAATAAAATATCTATTAAAGACAGATTTGATTCATATTTAAGCTTTGTTTTTGATAATTTGTGAGGTTGAAGCATTTGTTTTCTCCTTACTGTTTATATTTTTTTGTAAATTTTCAGCAGGTTTTAGATTTGTTTGTGTTGATTTAGGATTTTTAGGTGGTCTTCCACGCCGCTTAGTTCCTGTTGTATTAGTTTTTTTAATTACAGGTTTTTTAACTTTTGATTTTGTAGTTGTTTTTCTTTTATTGTTATTAGCTTTTGTTTTTTGAGATTTAATAGCTTTATTAAGTTTTTTAAGTGATTGATCAATTGAAGCAATTTTTTCTTTAGTTGAATTATCAAGTTTCATTTCCTGTGCATTATCTTTTTTGTCTTCTGTTTGTTTTTTATTTGTTGTGTTAACATGTTTATTTTTATTGTTTTGATTATTATCAGTTTTTGCAGCAAATTCTTCAACAACTTTTTCTCCTATCTTAATTGATTGATTAGCAATTAATGCTTTTTGTTGTTCGGTAGCAACTGTTTGCTTTTGTTTTATTTGTTCAGTTTTTGAACTGTTATTTAATTCAGTTGCTTTAATAGGATTAATATTATTTTGAGATTGAGCATTTCTTGTAGGTGTGATCTGTTTTGTTGCTAATTCATTTATTTTTCCACCATTATATCTATTGATAGGTAATGATTGTGAATTTGAATTGCCAATTGCACTAATATTTCTTGTTGCACCAACACTTTGAGAATATATTGCTCTTTCTGAAGTTGCTCCAGCTAAAGTATTATTTTGTGAAAATACTCTTGTTGTTGTTCGTCTTGTAGGACTATTTTCAACCTTTTTGTTTTTACTTGATACATAGTTGTTTTTAACAGCTTTTGTAGCTTTTGCTGTTATAGCTTTCGTTTTAGTAGCAAAAGCTTTAACTGGATTTCTTCCAAAACTATCCAACAATGCATCTAATCCAAAAATTTTTGCTAAATTGTTAAAAATTGTTGGTAAAAATTCACTGAAAGAATAAAGTAAGAATATTACACCTAAAGCAGTACATATTCCTTGCAATTGTGATGGAATTTCAGAAGCAGAAACAACTGTTGTTATTGAATAATTTATCACATAGAAAAACACAGGTATCAATAGAATAACAATATAATCAACAAGAAGATTAATAAAATAACCTTTCGTATCTGAGTACCATTTCTTCAGAATGATTTCATCTTTTAACAATGTTGATGTGTTGATAATTGGAAAAACAACTATGTTTTTGATTAAGTTGAACAAGCATTTAGCTGTATTCGTGAACATTCCGGCAAAAACATAAATTACCATAATCAAAATACAGAAGTTCAAAATCAAGGTCAATATTCCATCACCTCAGTTCATAGTTCTATACATATCAAAATCAGGAGCAGGCGGTAATAAACTGTCTTTATTTTCTCTCATTAGATTCGTTCAAGTTTCATCATTAATTTTTGCACCGTAAGGTTTAATTAATGAAAACAATTGCTCTTCAAAATCAATATTTGCATTAATTGAACTTGATAAGAACTGTAAAAAAACAAGCATTAACAAAACAACAACGAATATCAAAATTGGAAAAAGCAACGTTAAAAGTACAAATTTTGGTAAGTTTTTTCAAAAGTTTCTTACCATAAATGTTGATTCATCATTATTATGCTTACTTGCTTTAGCATAAACAAAAATAACGATAAAAATTAACGAAACTAAACAAGGTATTAAAAATAAGAAATACAGCGCGGTTATTGGGGTACCTAGATCAGAAACTGTTAAAGTTGATTTTCCATAAAGAATCATTGGTAAAAATTTTAAGGAAATTAAATCAGTTATATATCGTAGTGATTTAACGACTAAAAATGGTATCCCAACAAATAAAGCTCATAAAGCAGAAAAAACAAAATGAGCTAATTTATCAACCAGTCATTGAAATAGAGATTTGAACATTTAATTGTTTTTTTAACCTAAGAAGCTATTCAAAATATCCGGAATGAAACTAATTAACGCTAAGCCACCAACAAGAATAACAGCTGCAAAAATAATTGCTAAGTTTCTTTTCTTGGTGGCCAAACGCATCTCTTCCTCTGTTGATTTTTCAGAAGTTGCTTTTTTGTGATTTTGGACGACATTAAAGGTTGCAATTGCTAACGCAGCAACAAGAAATATCGCGATACCAATTCTAATTCCCGGAATTGAGTCAAGAACAGATTGCTTAAATCCATTTGCAACAGTTCCTATAATATTATTCGAGCTTTCAGCTAATTTAGTAATTTTTTCTAAAACCATTCTTTCCCTTTCTGTTTTTATGTTCAATACAATTATATTAAATATGGAAATAATTCCATATTAAAATAATAAATTTTTTTGTGCTTTAATAAAACTTAAGATATCACTATCTATATTTAAGTAATTTTCTTTTGTTCATTTATTAAGATTTACATAAATATTATTTTTAAATTGCTGTGAAAAATTGTAATTTTCATAATTAATAGTTTGATCTGCAAAAGTTGGATCAATAACATAAATTTCATTATTTTCTTCAAATAATAAGTTAATATGTGGATAAAAATCGTTATTATCTGTTCTAAAAAATCCAAATGAAAATACATTATCAGGTATTTTGTTCAAAAGATATAGATAGATAAATGTAGCTTCAACATAGCCAACGCAATTCATTGAAGGATTATTATTTTTTAAGCTAATGAAAGTATTTATTTCTGGACTGAAAAACATATCAATAGATCTATATTTAACTTTAATTGAAAGATAAAATATTAAGAAATAAAGTTGTTGGATATAGCTTCAATCCTTATCTACAAATTTCAATATTATTTCTAGAATCAGATCTCGATACTCAGGTCTATTTATATTCAATTTGTCTAATTTATCATCTAAATTATCAAATCAATTTTTTCAGGAATTATTTATTTGGAAATCATTTAATTTTCAATCAGTGCTCAGGTTTAAATCAGCAATATTAAATTTATTCAAAACATCAACAATAAATATATTTTCACAATAAGACCTTAAGTTTTTTAAGAAAACTAATAATCTGTCTTGTAATACAACAAAATTGTTTACCAGTACTAAATCATTTAAATCTAAATCTAGTTTTTGTGATTGAAATAATAAAAAAGTTCTTACATTGATATCATTAAATTTCGAATAATAATTATTAAAAATTTTTTTAGCGTTGAAATTAGATAATTTAATTTTTTCAATAATCAGTTTTAATTCTTCAAAATTGTTTTTTAGTTTAGTTTCTTTAATTAAATCATCAATTTCTAAAGTAAATTTATTATCTAAAAAAAATAATTCTTTTTCTTTTTGTTCTTGTTGTTGAATAATAACAGGTTTAATCTCTCTATGTTGAACTGAATTATTATCAACACAAGAAATCGTAGAAAAAGATGTAAGTGAAATTAATGGTAAAGCAAAAATATTTAATAATTTATTTTTCATTACTTTTGTACTTCTTAATTAAATTATTTAAATATTCAATTTTCGTTTTACCTATACCATCAATTTCTAAATTATTGTTTTTTAGTTTTTCTTCTAGCTCATTATATGTTTTTATATTAGAATTAATTAATTTATAAAACAATTTATTAAACTTTGTAAAGTGTTCGAGTTTTATTAAGATTTCATTACTATTTTGTTGAATATTATTTTTTTCTACACTTTCGGTTATTTCATTTTCTGAAGTTTTATTTTTTTCAGCTTCTTTTTTAGGTTTTGTTTTTTTATTATTTTTAGAATTATTTTTATTTTTAATATTTTTAATTTTGCTTAATAAATTATTTTTTCCTTTTAATTTATTTTGAGTTCTATAGAAAAATAATATTAAAATAAAAATAATTAATGTAATTACTGAAAAATAAATAATTCATCAATAATTTTTTTCTTCATTGTTTTCTTTCTGAATATTAATTAAATTTTCTTTTAAATTTTTTTCGTTATTGATTAATATTTCAATTTCTTCAATTAAATTTTCTTTTTTTAAATTAGAAAAATTTGAAATTTCATTTTTAAAATTTAGTAAATTAAAATTTTCAACATCTCCATTTAGAATTAAATTAATTTTTTTACTTTTATTTTGGAAAATTAAATCTAAGGAAATAAATTTTTCTTCAATAAATTTTTTTAAAAAATTAATCTCGTTATTATCCACTTCTGAAATTTCTAAATTAATTAAAAATAATAAATTATTAATAGAATTTATAATTTTATTTTTTGAATTTTCAGTAAATTTATCAAATTTATCTAATAAATCTAATTTTTCTGAAATTCGATTTATTAAATTTTTATTTTCTTTAATAATTAAATTTTTTTCAGTATTTTTAAGAATATTTTTTATTTCAGATAATTTTGAATTTTCCGGAATTAAATTTTTATTTTTTATTGGAATTAATAAATTTTTTCTATAAATAAAAATTAAATTATTTAAATTACTCAATTGAAAATCTTTGAAAATTTCGAAATGTAAAACATTATTTTTATCAGTTAAAAATTTGTATAATTCATCAAAAATTTCATTAATATTATTTGCGTTAATATAAATATTATCGAATGCAAAAATTTCATTAATATTAAAATTTTCATTATTTGTAAAATTTTTAGTAATTGATATTTTTAAGTTATTTTCAAATTCATCATAAAACTTTTCTGAAGGTTCTAATACTAATTCAAAATTTTTATTTTGAGAATAATATACTGTTCTAATGAAGGAATTAATATCTGATAAATTTAATTTATTTACAAAATCTATATTTTTAGAAATCGATTCAAGAATAACTTTTTCTAACTGTTCTAGTGAATAATTTTCTGTTAAATTAATTGAAAAATTATAATTACTTAAATCAGTTTTATTTACTTCTACAGTATTAATAATTTTGATATTTCTATAATTTTTAAGCCAGTTGTTTTTACTAATTATTTTTAGATCAAATTCGGCATTATTATTTTTTAAGCTTCTAATTTTTTGCAATAATAATTCGTCATTTAAGTCAAACTCTCAATCGACAGAATACTTAACTTTATTAACTAGTGTGTTAGTATTACTAAAAAATTCATTATTAATTTTATTTATTAAATAATTTTTTATTAGTCCTATTTCATTTATTTCAGCAATGTTAATTTTTTGTAAATTAAAGTTATAAAACAAATCATTCTCATTGAATTTTGTTAATTTAATAGGGTGTAATAAACTTTGGACCTTAATATTTTTATCATTATAAACATTCAATAGCATAGTTATTGTCTTCTGAAATTCATTTTTATGAAAAGTTATTGAATATGTATATTTTTTAAATTCTTCAGTAGTATTTGTAAATCAATTTTGATTAAGATTATTTTTTATTTTTTGTTCGTCAAAATTAAAAAATGTATATTGCTCTGTTAATTTATCAATATAAGCAGAATCTAAAGCTAGAAGAGAATCAACAGGAATGCCTAATTGTTGCTTTAATTTATCAATTAAAGCATCTGTATCAGTTCTTTCTAAATTAGAATTAAAGTTTGGATTTTTAAACTTAATAATTGCTTTTAAATAATTTTTTGTTAATGTTGAACCAATGTATTCATTTTTTAATGAAAATATAAAATTAAAGGAATGATATGTATATTTATCATTAGCACCAAAATTTTTAATGTTTTGAATAGAAACAGTATTAAGATCTAAATATTTTTTAGAAGATTTTTCACTGAAGAGATTATTATATAAGCGTTCTTTTATTGGTTTATAGTTAAAAGAATCATTATTTAACTGATTAAAATCAGTTTGAGCAGCAATTACTTTATTTCTTATCAATTCTTTTTTAATTTCATCTTCTTCAATACTAAATTCTTGAGTTAATTTATCTATTTCTTCTTTAGTTTTATTTTTATAAGTTTCTAGATCAGATAATAAAAAGTCATTAACATAGCTTTTAAAATAAACATTATTAAATGTATCAGATTTTAACTCAGGAGGATTAATTATTAAATTACTATTATTAAAATTAATAGTAGGGTCAAAAATACCATAACTTTTATTGTTTGATGAAACAAATTGATTAAATAAATTTAATGTGTTAAAATAATCTAATTCACGAACTTTATTTGGCGTTAATGAGTACTCTTGTTGAACTCAGTTAAGAAATTTTGTTGAAAGACTTGTATTGTAAAACTCATTAACATAACTTTTATTAAGAAATTGTGCTACGTTAGAGATATTTTTGTTATTTTGGTCAATTGTGAGCAATGTTAAATTAGTTTGATTATTTTGTTTAGCAGTCGCAACTAAATATGTACCTGATTGACTAAAATAAAATTGGTCGAATTTTCTATTAATGTTTAGTCCTTTATTTCTAAGTACTTGAACATATTTATTATCATCGAAAGGTATAAAATTTAATTCATTGCTATTTGTATTAACTTTATAAATAAAGACTAAATCAACGTCATTAGGAATGATAAATTCAACTCCTGAATTAGTTAAAATAGAAGCAGCTAAGAAACCGTTTAATTCTGAATCATTTATATTACTGCTAATTAAATCAGGGGACATGTTTATATTTTTGATCCCTAATGGAACATTATTTTTAATGTAATATTCAATTTGTTTGTTTGAAGAATTAAATTCATTTTCAAGCAGTTCAAATTCCGGCAATGTTGCAAATTTACTATAAAAGTTTGCTTTTGGTAAATTGATTCAGACAAGTTCAGTTTTCGTACCTAGTTTAGGGTTAATCAAAGGATCAAAATTAGGATTTGCAATTTTATTTCCTTTTTCATCTAAAATAGGTTCTCTTTTAAGATTAGTAAGGTATGGAGTAATTAAATTAAATTGATTATATTGATTTTCAGGGTTTCAATTTAAAATACGATAATTAGAATCTGATATCGAAGAAGAAATTATTCAAATTTGTTCAAGTTGAAGAACTTCTTGACCTGTAAATTTATTGTATTTAACTAATTTGACTTTTATAGGTTCATCAAAACGAAATATTTCATTATTTTTATTTTTATTCAATGTTCTTAAATCGAAATTAAAATGTTTATTTTTAACTTCGATACCAATATCATTGATAAAAATTTTCTCATTTTCATAAGGACTGTAAAAGTCAAGTGAAAAGATAGAATCAAAATAATATGTTTTTACTGAATTTTCTTCAGAAATTAGTTTTTGATAAACTGGATTAATATAATTTAAGTTGTAATTATCTAATTTATAAAAACTTTTTAGAAGTCTTGATTCCATTTCGTTTTTTAATAATTGTTTCTCTTCTTCATTAAGATTTTCAGAAGAAAAATTAGGACTTAATGATTGTTGAAGAAGTTGCTTAGTACTTTTTAAGGTATATTTAAATTGAGTGATTTGAAAATTAACATTACCAGTAATTTCAAATACTAGATTAGTTTCATAATTTTTAACTTGAATAGAAAAGTTTTTATTTTCAGGAGTATTTTTGTAAGTTAAAATGAAATATAAACCGTTCTCATTCAATTCTTTGTTTATTGCATTAGAAGAGTTTAAAACACTATTTAATTTATAAATGAATTGGTTATATAGAAACTCAGTGTCAATAAGCTCATTTTCATTGTAAACAATATATTTATTATTATAAATTAAAACATCATTCTCAATTTTTAAATCAGAAAAATTAGCTAAAAGATATTGAATAATACTGTTTTTTAGATGGTTTTTTTGCTGTGTTGATAAAGTTGATACAGAAATAGTAGCTATCGGTAATAGTGAAAAAGCAGGGGTTATTATAAGCAAAAATCTTTTTTTATTCATCTTTCTCCTTTGTTTTTTTATTTTGATTTTTTAAGTTGTAAACAGCAAGATGTCCATCAATTAAATGAATGTTATTTTTAAATTTTTGATCAAGTTTTTCTTCAAACTCACTTTCAGTTTGATGATAAGTATGTTTGTTTAAATAATTAACAATTTCAAGTGTTTGTTCTAAGTCAATGTTTTTGTTATTTGTAAAATATGAATAAAGCATTATCAAATTAATGATTCTTGGAAACTTAATTATTTCTGAACATTTGTTTAATTTGTTCTTAACTTCGTTATCATCAAGTATAGTATTTCCATTAATCAAAAAATAATAATAGTTTTCAACAGATAAGTTAGATGCTAATTCATATTCATTAAGATCATTTTTTTCTTCTTTTCTTGGTAAATTATTAAGAATAATGGGTTTATCACCATTATCATAAAGTGGTTCATCATATGTTAAATCTTCAAAGTTTTCATTTTCATACGCTTCTTCATAAGACAAGTTTTGTTTGATTACAGGTTCATAATTTTTAACTCTTGGAGGAATTTTTATTAAGTTAGCTAAAATATGATAATGATTATTGTTTTTAAATTTATAAGTTATTAGACCACCTTCAAGCATTATTCACATTCCTTTTTTCAAATGTACAATTAAGTTTTCGAATTTTTGAGGGATTTTTATTTTTATAAACTGTTCTGGCTTATCATCGGTAACCAAAATAGTTGAAAAATAATTAGATCGTCCTGTGGATGATCTAATAGGTTCTATTGCTAAATAGCCTGAAAGCGTGATCTTATTCATAATTTACTCCTCTATGTTCGCTTTTGTAATAATAAGATATTTATATTTTTCTGGAATTTTAATATTTGAGTCAGCAAATTTTTCAATACCATTGTTTAGTTTTTTATTTAATTCTTCAAAATCAGAAATTTTAACTAATGAAAGAAATTTTTCATAAATTAATGCACTATTTTTTAGAACTATAAATTCCTCATTATCAAATGTAAAGTTTTCAATAGTATTATTTTCGTTGTCTTTTGTATAGTAATGTACAAAAAATTTAGAATTATATAAATTCAGGAAGTTATCTATAAAAGTACTAATCATTTCTTCACTTCTGTTAGAACTTAAATTTATTAATGAAATAACTGTTTCTAAAATTGAAATTTCATAATTTGTTTTTATTATTTTTATGAGTAAGTCAGATGTTCAATTATTAATATAAAAATTAATATTTCGATAACTTTGAGAGTTAAAATTGTCTAAATATTCTCTAAGAAGCATGTTTTGATCAGAAGATATTTCAAATTCTTTATCTATGTTTTCATCTGTTAAATCATCTGGAACATAATCTTCTTCAGAGTCATTTTTTTCTCACTTTTTCTCAGGTTGTTTTCCATCAATTTCATCTTCGTTTGAATTATTAAATTCATCAATCTCAGCTAAAATTTCATTAGTTATTTTTTCTTTTTCGGATAAAGATCAAATTAATCGCTGTTGCAGATCCGGAAGATAAAAATGATATTTTTCAGGATTTTCAATTATTTCTCTTATTTCTATTTGCTTAGTTTTATCTTTTTTTAAGATATTGCCCGGTGGTTTTTGTGGAACTTTGATGATAGTTTCATCATTAGCGCGTTGTATTGAAATTAATGTTGCTGTACTAAAAATACTAATTACTAAAAATCACTTGAGAATGTTGAATGAAAAATTTCTATTCAAAATCGTTTATTGCATTTACCATTGCGATCGGCAAATTAATTCCTAGCGCATCAGCTAAATTGGTTAAATAAATGATTTTGTTCTTTACTTTTCCTGGTGTTAAGTCAGTTTTTTTAACAAGTCAGTGCCGTATTAACATAAAGGTAATCACAAAAACAATAATCTTAAAGATTAAATAAATTTCAGTAAAAACAAAAATTATCCAAAACATTAAGTTGATTCAAAAATTATGATATGTTATTAAAGCAAATGATAAAAGACTTAAACTTGAAATCAATGAAAGCACTAAGTTGTTAAAATAAAAATTTCCAAGTTGAAAAAAAGATGTTTTGCGAACAAAAGATAACAAAATTGATATAACAAAAGAAATCAATGAAATTATTAAGAAAATTATTGCTAAATAATTAATCATTTTTAATTTCAACCTCTTCTAATAAATCAGGCAATTCATTAACAATATCATCATAAATAGTTGTTAAACCTATCACCAAAATCATTTTTTCATATAAAGTTAAATCTTTAGATGAATTAAGTGAGCTATAAAATTCTTCAATGACTTTATCTGTTGCGATGTTTGTGTTTGGATTTACACTTTCAAATAAATCATAAATTCAGTTATAAACATTTTCTTCAGTTGTTAAAAGTTTTTGTAATTCGATTCAATCAATAACAAGCTCCTTAAGTTTTTCAAAAATTTCATTATCAGAAATTTTAATTTGAAAAATCGTCAAAAGCGATTTGTTATTTTTACTTTTAAAAATTTTAGCTTTGTTTGAAAAGTCTAATATTTTATTTTTTATTTCTTTTTCGTTTTGAATCATTTACTCTCCTTAAAGTTTTTGTTTTTGGGTTTTAAAAGTTTTTCTAGTTTTCAAATAAATCAAATTAATTTGCGATAATGCATAAAATTATTAAACAAATCAATTTCTTCATTTTCAGGAATGTATGCTGATTCTAGAAAATTAATCGTCATACTAGCAAAAGATGTTAAATCAGCCCTTGAATAATCATAAAATCCTAAATATTTATGTTCAATTAAAAATTTTGAGATTGTTTGATCTTCCATGTGCTTTTCTGAAATTTTTGAGTAAATCTCATTTTGTTTTATCTTTGTTTCTTTTAATATTTTTAAGCATTGTTGTTTGAAAATTATGAAAATTAATTTTGGAAACGAAAATAATAATAAAAATAATGAAACTAAAACTGATAAAACTAATGTCGTAATTGCAACTCCAAAATTTATATTTATTAAATTATCAAGTTGTAAAATTAAAATAATTGAGCTGGCTGAAATTAAAATGATAGACAATAAAATGTTTTGAATTTTAATGTGTTTTTTCAACACAAGCGAATTAGTTAAAAGTTCAATCATTTTCTCCTTTTTATTTTTTTGGTTAAAATTTTTTATTTTTGTTAATTTTTATAAATATTTTTATGTATGAAATTTCTCCTTTCTGAATAAAAAGTAATAAAAAATGTAGAGAATAATTTCTCCACACATTTTTTCCACCACCCATAATTTATCCCTATAATACTTATATTGTGCTTGTCTTTGTTGAATTTCTTTTGGTAAAAGTCCTTTGGTATTTTCGGATAATGCAGAAAACTTATCAAGTATTTTGACAATTCTATTTTGAATATTTAGAGATGGAATTGGTATTTCTATATTTAAAATACTTTCCTTATCAATGCTATAAGGTATTGCTGTTTTATTTGAAATTGAATAAATATATTCTTGTTTACTTTTTAAAAAATAAAATAAATACTTATTCATTATTGTTTCATTTGGCAATAAAGAGTAGCAAACATCATTTGCTCAAAATTTTTCAGCTTGTCAATTCACAAAACCTGCCACACCATATTGTGCAATTGTTATGGTATTTGCTTCTCTATTTGACTTATCAAAATATCCCATTGGTTCAACTCCACCAGATATTACTGGATAAATACCATTTGAGACTAGTTCTTTTTTAATAATTCTTGTTCCTCTTTCAATAGAACAAATATCACCAAGTTTCTTCCACTTAATTTCTCGATCAACATTCATTAAATTATTTCTACAATTGGATTCTAGATAGTTTTCGCTTAATAACATATCTCTATAGTGTTGATATTGTTTATTCCGGTGCTCCAACTCGTGCTCCAACTCTTTAACATAAATGTTGAATTTATCAAGTATTTTTACAATTTTGTTTTGTGTATCTATGGAAGGAATTGGGATTTTAATTGATGAAACCATTTCAGATGTAAAAAGAGGTATTGTACCAACTATTGAGTTCTTTAAGTTAACAGAATCGTAAGTAAGATAATAATATAAAAATTTTGTCAATAATTTTTGCTCACGCTTAACATTTAAAACACCACAGTGTGTTGTAGCAGAAAATTTTTCATTTCTATAATAAAAAGTACCTGCATAGCAACCATCCGTTGTTCATGTAACATATTCACCATCAAACATATAATAATTAAGTTTGCCTATTTCTCCATTATTCGTTGTTTGAGATGAATAAACAGGATATTCACCTTTATTTTCTTCCATAATTTTTTTTGTTATTTTCATTCCTCTTTTTATATCACAGACTTCGCCTAAACTTTTTCACTCAACTTTTTCATTTTTAATCAAATCTCAAATCTTATTCATCTCCTTCTAACTCCTCAACTATTTCATCAATAGCGTTTCTTAATTCATTAATTCTTTGAACAGTTTCTTTAATTTCTTGGTTTAAAACTTTAATATCAATTTTTTCTCTAGTATCTTCTTTTTCAATGTATTTTAAAACAGATAGATCATAATCATTTTTTTCTATTTCTTCTTTATCAACATATCTAGAGAAGTATTGAATTTCTTCTCTGTTTCTAAATTCTTTAACAATGTTTTCGATGTTTTCATCACTTAGAATGTTATTATTGGTTTCTTTCTTAAATTCTTTAGATGCATCAATGAATAAAACTTTGTTTTCAGTTTTATTTTTAGACATAACTAGAATACATGTAGCAATTGAAGTACCAAAAAATAAGTTATCAGGTAGTTGAATGATACAGTCAATAAAGTTGTTATCCACTAAATATTTACAAATAGTTTTTTCAGCACCTTTACGATAGAAAATCCCTGGGAAGCAAACTATTGCTGCTCTACCTTGTGAAGAAAGATGGTGTAATGAGTGTAAAATAAACGCAAAATCAGCCTTAGATTTAGGTGCAAGTCTTCCTGCAGGAGCAAAACGTTCATCATTAATTAATGTTGGATCATCTTCACCTATTCATTTAAGAGAATAAGGAGGATTAGAAACAATAGCATCAAATGGTTTTTGGTCCATATGTAAAGGTTGAAGTAATGTGTCACCTCTTTTAATTCAAAAATCATTATAGTTTACATTATGTAAAAACATATTCATTCTTGCTAAGTTAAAGTTTGTCATATTAATTTCTTGACCGTAAAAACCTTCTTCAATAATTCCTTCACTATATTGTTTTTTCATTTGTAATAAAAGTGAACCAGAACCACAAGTAGGGTCATACACTTTATTAATTTTAGTTTTACCATCCATCACAATTCTTGCAAGAAGTTTAGAAACAGATTGAGGTGTGAAAAATTCTCCTCCAGATTTACCTGCATTACTTGCATAATTTGAAATTAAAAATTCATATGCATCACCGAAAGCGTCAATGTCATTTTCAATAAAGCTCTCAAAATTAATTTCAGCAATTCCATTTAATATTTTTTTAAGACGATCATTTTTTTCTTTTACTGTATTTCCTAATCTATTGCTCGTTATATCAATATCATCAAATAAACCTTTAATATCTTCTTCAGAATCACTTCCAACAGCACTACTTTCAATATTTTTAAATACTTTATCTAAATCCACATTTAGATTCTCGTTAGTTGTTGCATTTTTTACAACATTTGAAAATAATTGACTAGGCATAATGAAAAAACCTTTTTCAGTTACACTATCTTCCTTAAAGTTTTCAATAGCTAATTCATCACTTATATTTTTATAATCAAAATCTAAGTTTCCAGATTCATGCTCATCTTTATTAAAATATTCAGTTATATTTTCTGAAATAAAACGATAGAAAAGAATGCCCAAAACATATTGTTTAAAATCTCATCCATCTACTGAGCCACGAACTTCATCTGCTATAGCTCAAATTCTCTTATGTAGCTCAGCTCTTTGTGTTGATTGTTTTGAAATATTATTACTCATAAACTCTCCTAATTTACTATATTATTTATATTATATTTTAATAATAATATTTAACTAGTACATTACAGAAAAAACAGCTAAATCACCTAAATATTTATTTTTAAGCTTGACTAATTCATTATCTAATTGCAAGTCATATATCTTTCTAACTGTTGAGTTACTAGTAGATATCTTTCTTTAATATGACAATTACTATATCAAGACTAAATCCATTTTGATTATTAAATTTATCACATTAAACTTTCAAGTTTACAAACAATTTTATTGGTTGCATTTAATTGTTCATGAAAGAAAAAACGCAACAATTGTAAACTAGGACAACGAAAGTTGACAAAAAAATATTTTAAGACATCATTGCAAATTGCTTTGGTGTTTTTCAATTTAAATTTGATTGTATTCTTTCATTATTATAATAATTTATGAATTTTTTTATTTCATCATTTAACATTTTTAACGTTAAATTTCTTACATTCAAATCTCTAATGAATTCAGTTTTCAACACCGAGAACCAATATTCTGCTTCTCTATTATCCAGACTATTACCAATTCTTGAGTATGAAGTTCTTCCATTCAATGATTTGACTTTATCTATAAATCTTTCGTTTGTATATTGAAATCCATGGTCCGAATGAACTATAAAAGTTTTATTATTGAAATTATTTTTATTTAAATTATCCATAACTAAGTCAAGATCATTGTAAAAAGATAGTTGAAATGATTCAACTAATTTAGATCTATGATCAATAATCACAGAAAGATAAACGTGGTTTTGGATTGCATCTTTTGTAGCAGGTAAGTATGTTATATCAGTACACTTAATATTGAGATTTTGAGAATCGTTATAATCTCTTTTAACTAAGTCTTCTCCTATGTAATTAATATCTTTTATTTCTTTTGTTCTTCTACGTTTTCTTATTTCTGAATTTAAGTTGTTTTTGCTAAGAAATCTCCCTAAAGTTCTTTCATTTAATACTATATTAAAGTCATTTTGCATGATTTTTGATAATTTAGTTCTGCCTGCATTTTTATGTTTTCTTCTAGCTTCTAAAATCTCTTCTCTATATTTTTCAGGTATTGTAGAATTTCATTTTTTAGTTGAACAATCTCTTTTTCTTGTATTATAAATAGATTGTCTTGAAATCTTCAATAATTTAGAAATTTTAGTAATTGATGTTTCAGTTAATGCTTTTGATTCTTTTGTTTTTTCTCTTTTAGGCATGTCTTTAGTTATCTCAACATATCTTTTAGCAATTTCTATCAATTCTTCTCTCTTAAAATCACTTCAATCAATTTCTTGATCTTTATTTTCTTTTCTGGGTCTTCCACGTTTCTTCATCTCACTAGGATGTTTTTTGCTTGTTAAAATGTATTCCATACCTTTATTATAAACTTTTGCTCTATATTTTAATGTTCTAAAAAAAGTTCTTATCCCGTTGGCTTTTAACTTTCAGTGCCCAGAAAAATTAATATATTTTTCAAGGATTATCTTTCTAGATAATCCATTATTCCAATCATTGATGAGTTCGAATCAATGATTGGAAGATAAATGTTTTCCCATATTTCCTCCAATAAAAAAAGTTGACATTTATTTGTCAACTTTTTGTGTCCTAGTTTATTGTTGCGTATGATTTAGATATTAGAATTTATAATTACTTATTTGACTTAAAACATTTTTATCTTTTTTGAATTCTTGATATTCTTTTTCTGATTTAATTGTTCAGAGATTTAGAGGTAATTTATATGATGTAATCAAGTTTTTATCTCTTTTGTATATTTTTGTTCATGGATGTAAATAATCTACTGTATCAATAACTTCTTGCTTTTGTATAGATGTTAATTGTTTTTTTGTTCAGAAAAGGAATCCAAGTTTTCATTTGGGATTAATTTTTTTCAATTTTCTTAAGCTATTAAAATTAAATGAACTAAAAACTAATTTTTCTTCAATGTTTGGATATTGTAAACATAAATCATTGATTTTTTGCTCAATGTTTTCATATTCAATTACATCTGTTTTGATTTCAATGTTAATCATTTTAAAAGTATCAACATAAGCGTATAAGTCTAAAAATTCTTTAAGAGTTAATAATTTTTGCTTTGGTGTTTTAATTTTGAAAAATGAGCTGTAATCTAAATTTTCCATTTTTTTGTAATTTGTGGTTAAAATTTTAAATTCTTCTTTAGCTGTTCTTTTTGTATCTTCGTCATGAATTACTACTAATTCACCATCTTTGGTTTGATGAACATCCATTTCAACGCCATCAAAACCAAATAAAACTGCTGAATCAAATGCCAATTTTGTATTTTCAGGAGCAATTCCTGAATAACCTCTGTGACCTAAAATTAATTGTTTATTCATTATTTAATACCTCTTACACGTAAGAAATTAATATTGTGTTTTTTAAGAAACTTGTAATTTGAAATGTATACCGCAAATCCTGCTAATAAACCAATTAAAGAAACCACAATTGCTAAAGCAATAATAATTTGGTATCCTGTTTGTGAAACAACTCCATCCACTTTATAGTGTGTTGACACAGCTCCACCAATAGCGTAGAATCATGAATCAGAACTAAATCCTATAAAACTCATAATAGCAATAACTGCTCCACTTGAATTTTTTGGTATAACAATTTCATTTGCTTGTGTATATCTTAAAGTTACCATTATTCATGACAATACCGAAGAAAGTAAGAATAAGGTTATACATACAACTATTACTACCATTTGGTAGTTTTTATTTAACGTACTAAACGTATTTACATTAGCAAGCGATACTCCAGGAAGGAATAACGCAATAGCCACAATAAGTATACCAACAAATAAAGTTAATACAAGGAATAGAACTATTGAGTTAAGCTTATCTGAGAATTTTCCAACTCATGTACTAATAACAAATCTTAATCCATAAAGTCTTATTCCACCAATTACTGTTAATAAAACAGCAGGTGCACGTAAACTATTTGTTAACATTTGAAGGAAATAATATGTTAATGTCGATTGGAACATATACATTCCAAGAACGAATAATGATAATGCTCAAACTTTTCAGTCAGACATGGCTCTAAATAATTCTTTTGGTGAAATACCAAATTTTTCTTCAGATTTAAATTCTCTAACAAAGAATAAAATTCCAACTGAAACCGCAGCCAAAATAATGGCAAATAGATAAATGTATGTAGCAAAACTGATTGTTGAAACGCTTCCTTGTCCATATTTTTGAGCTAAGGAAGTTACAATTATTCCACCAGCAAATACAAAAACTAATCCAAAGACACCATTTAAACTTCCTTGTAATCCATAAGCAAAACCTTGATTTTTAGCATCAACCTGTTGTGAAACTAATTTTCAAAGTGGTGTTCAGAAAAATGGTGTTGAACTAATTCCTCAAATTGCGTAAATAATATAGTATTGATTTACTAATTGATCTTTTGAGAAAATACCATTATCTTTAATTAAGATCAATGTAGCATATCATACAGTCATTAAAGCGGTTAAAATACCACCAATAAAAATCAATTTTTTAGAACTAAATTTATCGGCTAAATAACCACCTGGTAATTGTGTAATCAATGTTACAATCCCAATAATTGCAGTCATATAACTTGTGTGTTGTTCTTCTACCCCTAAGTATAGGTGAATATTAGGAACAAAGTTTTTAAGATAATAAGGAGAAGCAATAACTAGAACATCGATAGCAGCAAGTAAGAATAGGGCAAATGTTCTTTTTCATCCTAAATTTTTAATTTTTACAAATATTGAATCACTACTTGTCATGTTTTAACCCCCTGAATTTGCTATCACGTGGTTTTACAATTGCGATCACTAAATCTATAATTCAAAATAATGCTCCAGTTGTAATAATTAATGGGATGAAACCATAAGCTGTAACAGGATCTAATTCAGCAATATTAGTTTTGAAAGCTACAAAAAAAGCTAATGGTGTACAAACACAAATTAAAAATGTTTTAATTACTCCTGAGATATATTTACCTAAATAAAATCTGTCAATACCGAATAAAAATCCAAAAATTGATAATATTAAATGTATTGAATATTTTTTATCTGAATCATTACTTAATAACCACTGTTCGGGTATTTCTTTTTCAACAATTTCACGTTTTTCAATTAACTTTTGATATTTTTCTATATCTGAATTAATTTCCTCTTGTTTCATTTTTTTAATAATCATTCTACCTCCAAATTTATTATATATGAAATCATTTTCATTATATGAAAAAAAACCAAAAAATGCTTTTTATGGAAATTTATGAAATGCTTTATAACTTTTTAAAATAAAAATGAGCAAATTGCTCATTATAAATATTAAAGATTTTTTAAGAAGTTTCTTAATTTATCAAAGTCAATTTGTTCACCAACTTGGTCCTTGATTTCACTATAGATAACTTTGTTTTCTTTATCAAGAACATAAATTGATCTACCTAATAATTGTAATTCATCAATTAATAAACCTGATTGTTTTGAAAAGTTTTTGGTTCTATAATCGGAATACATTTTAATTGAACCGGTTGGGTGCATTGACTTATATGAATTTAACGCTGAAGGTAAATCGACTGAAATACCAATATAGTCTAACTCAGGAAATTCAGAGGTTATTTTTGATAATTCTAAAACTTGAAAATCACACACACTTGTGTCTACTGATGGATAAGTTGTTAAAATTTTATATTTTCCTTTATTAAATTCAATATTTTCTCCAGAAAAACTTCCAGCTGGGAAAATATCATTAATCTTGTTTAGGACATCTCCTAATTTTAATTGTTCACCTGATAAGGTTACTTCTAAATTTTTAAAAAATATTTTTTTCATATTAATCCTTTCTTATAAAACTTACGAATATTTCACCAATTTTTTCAAATCCTAATGAGTAATATAATTTACCTGCATCAGGATTATCAAAGAATAAAATTGGTGTCTTATTATTTTTTATTATTCAGTTACATAAATTTATTAATGAATCTTTAGCATATCCTCTATTTCTATATTCATTAAGTGTGTAAACGCCGCCAATCATTGCTGCGTTCTCTGTTGAACAAGTAACAGCGGCATGAGAGATTATTTTGTCACATTCTCTTACTATAAATGGGACATAAAATTGCTGATCAAACTGTTTTGTCATTGTTTCAACACTTGTTTGACTCTCATCTACAGTTGCAAATTCTTTAATTTCTTTTCTTCCTTCAATAATTAATTTAATTTCTTCTCGCTCAGCGGCTCTTGAAAGTAAACCGTATTCTTTTGTTCAACTCGGTTTTTGTAAAATTAGCAATTCTTCTTTTGAATTTTTAGCACTTAAATTTAATAAATCCAATGTGTTTATGATTGTTTTTACATTTTCTTCTTGATAAATCACATTTTTTATATTATTATTTTTAATTAATTGAGCTATTTGCTTTTCACTTATTAATAGTTCTTCATCAACAAGTATTAATGTTCTTAAAAAGATGAAGGCAATTGCTTTGATACTATTATTTTTTCTAATTACATAAGTTTTTGTAGTATCGCTTAAAATCCCGAATTGTTCTATATCACCAATAACAAAGAAGTTATGATATGGTTTTTTCTTAGCTAGAGATAAAATTTCTTCAGTTTCATTTTGTTCTGCTAGCTCCAGTTTAGGTTTTTCAACATCTTGAAATTCAATGTGACAATATGCACCTTTATTTTTTTCTAAATAATCTTGGTGATACTCTTCAGCTAAAAAGTAATTTTCAAGTTTTAGCACCTCCGTTGCTAAAGGCTTATCAAATTTTTTTGAAACCTCTTGAATAACTTCTTTAATTGATTTCTCATCGTCGTTGTCTATAAAATAAATACCATTTCTATATTGAGTTCCAATATCTTCACCTTGTTTATTTAACTCTGTTGGATCTATAACTTCAAGTAATTTGTGAGTTATTTCTTTTAGTGAAATTACACTTTCATCATAAAAAATTTCTACAGCTTCAACGGCTTCGGTTTGTTGCGACTTAACTTGTTCATAACTTGGGTTATCTATTTTAGAATTTGCATATCCTACTGTTGAATTAATAATCCCTTTTATAGTGTTAAAATATGCTTGAACTCCTCAAAAACAACCTCCGCCTAAATAAATCTTTTTCATTTTATCCTTTCATAAATACATCAGTAATATTTTCAACTCAAAAGCCTAGTTCTTTAGTTTTTGCTTCACTTTCACTTAAAAGCAATTTTTTGTGATATTCTTTTTCAAAATCAGTCTTGGTGTAGTAAATACTTTTTGGATTTGAACTAATGTAATGAACTCTAGCTAATCCATTTTGTACTAATTTTAAGTTCAAATCTTCATTATTGCGTGTATAAATTACTCCTAATGTTCTTTCATATTTATCTAGTCCTAAGTCTTTTAATTTAATAATACTTTGACTATTTAAAATTAATTGTTTTAATTCATCCTTAGCTTTTGTTGCATATAAATTTTCCAATTGAGCTAAACTTTTAGAATTATTAGTACCATCTGAATAGACTTTGTAAGTTTCAGGAGTATCTATACCATAAAGTCTAACTCTAACTTGTTTACCGTCTTTAATTATCACAATAGTATCACCATCGATAACGTGGACTACAAGATATTCTTGTTTGTTTATTTCTTTGTCTGTTTTTTTATCAGTTTCAATATTATTTTTAACTTCTACATTACACGAAGCACTGCTAAAGACAATGCTTAGTGGACTTAGATACATAAAAAATAAAAAGATTTTCTTCAATTTCTTCATAACAAACCATTAATATTGTATAGTAAAAATTATCATTTTATCTAAAAAGTTAAAAAAAGAACAAAAATGAATTGTAAATAAACTTTTTTTGTAAAAATCTGAAAAAATGATTTAAAAACATAATAGAACATGCAATGATATTAAGTTTTATTATTTGAACTAAATTCGTGTATTCTATCCCTAAGCATTTGACACATAGCTTCATAATAGAATTTAACAATTTAGGCAAATTAAAGTTCTTTCCTTTAAATATTTACCTGATTCAATATAAGCAAACAATGCTTTGTGTTTCCCACTTAGTAGCATAAATAATTATCAAACACTAATTTGTTTGGTAGTTATTTATTTATTTTGTAATCTTACTAAAAGCAAATTTAATAAGATTAAAATCTTCTCAAGATTGCTCTGTAATGTTATTTTTAATCTCTAAAGTTTCAATTAATTTTCCATCAAAATATTTTTCTGTTTCTTTAACATCTCTCATAATTGAGATTATTTTTCGACAGTAAATTTATCATCTCCAGAAAGTCCTGTAAATTTGTTTATTTGATTAACTAAGAATTTGATCATCACTAGACTTAAAAATGAAAGACAAATATAACCTTTAATATGATTTCAAGTTGAAAGATACATTGGTCTAAGGGATAAATTTCCTTTAAGAACCCTAAAATTCTCTTCTGCTTGTCATTGTTTTGAATACAATGAAACTATATCACTTTCCTTTAGATCAAATCTATTTGTTTCATAAATATAGTATCCATCGTATTTTTGATCTTCCTCAATTTTTTCTATATCTAAAATATAATAAGCTTTATTTCCAATTGTCTTAAAGAATATATATATATATTTTGCTAGCTGTCATATTTTCAAGTGAAACTTGACTTTTTTGTTTGCTATTTTATTAAAATTATCAATTAATTGTTCACGATCTTTTCTGTCTTTTAACGCTCTTTTAGAACTGAATGTAATTATTTTTTTCTATAGTTTATGATGCTTTTGTCCTTTTTATAAGTTGAATAATTTCTCTGCTTTGAACAGCATTCCATTTTGATTTCTATATCACACCACAATAGTGACATAATAGTATAAATTTTAATTTTATATATAAATAAAAATCGATAATATTATCGATCTATATTAATTATTTTTATGAATTTTTGATTGCTTAGTTTATACTAGTCAAATCACTTTTCTATTTTCTAATTACTTTATCCTTTATAGTTATTATCACCTACATTTACCAAAACACTAGTATCAACATCAATTTTTCTAGTTTTGATGCCAGCTATTTTTAATATTTTTCTAGCTATTCAACCATCTTCAGTATTATGATACTTATCTTGTTCGTAAATAACTTCAATTATTCCAGATTGAGCTAATGTTTTTGCACAACTTGAACATGGAAATAAGGTAGTATAAATTAAGCAATTTTCAAACTTTTGATATGCATTTAATATGGCATTCATCTCAGCGTGAACAACATAAGGGTATTTAGTTTCCTTAGGCGAAATCCCTTCACGGTTTCAAGGAAATTCATCATCTAACCCTTTTGGCATACCGTTATAACCTAACGCTACAACTCTTTTTTCGTTATTAATGATGCAAGCCCCTACCTTTGTTGAAGGATCTTTAGAACGCATTGCTGACACTTTAGCTAGTGCCATGAAGTATCCATCTCAATTTAGAACATTATCTTTTTTCATAAAAATGCTCCTTATTTATTTTTTTATATATTTCAACGTCAAAAAATTCATGTGACTCTACTTTGTCTAAATAATAATTACTTAAATCTAAATTTAAATAAACATTACCGTCATATTCATTGTGAATCCTTGAAATAATTAATTCATCAGCTCAATCAAAATATTTTTCGTAAATTGTCTTACCGCCAGCAATAAATAATACTTCATCGCTATTTTTAAATCTATTAAATAATTCGATTAATTCTTCTTCATTATGGATTGTTAAATCAGAATTTTCGATGTCATTCTCAGATAAAACAATGTTTTTTCTACCATTTAATTTCTTAAGCAAACCAAGAAATGTATTTTTCCCAAACAGTAATGAGTGACCAATAGTTGTTCTCTTAAAATGTTGAAATTCTTCCTTTATATGTCACGGCATCTGATTGCCTTTGCCGATTAAATTATTTTTGTCTAAAGCAACAATTAATTTAATCATTAAACCGCAACCTTACCTTTAATTTTTTCATGAGATTTATAATTAACTAATTCAATATCTTCGAACTTGAAATCGAAGATATTTTTAATGTTAGGATTTAGTTTTACAATAGGTAATTCTAGTGGTTCTCTAGACAATTGAGTGTCAACTTGTTCGAAATGATTTAGGTAAATATGTGCATCACCAATAGTATGAACAAACTCTCCGACTTTTAAATCACACACTTGGGCAATCATCATTAATAATAATGAATAAGAAGCAATATTGAAAGGAACGCCTAAAAATAAATCTGCACTTCTTTGGTAAAGTTGTAATGACAATTCTTTATTTTCATTAACATAAAATTGGAAAAATGCATGACATGGTGGAAGTGCCATATCTTTAACTTCAGATGGATTTCAAGCACTAACTATTAGACGTCTTGAGAATGGTTTTACTTTAATTTCATTTATTAATTCTGTAATTTGATCAACCCCATTAAAATCTCTTCATTGCTTACCATACACCGGTCCTAAATTTCCGTATTTGTCTGCAAAACAGTCATTTTCTTTAATTTTTTTGACAAACTCTTCAAATGTCTCACCACCGAAATCTTTTGATTTTTTATAATTTTCGTATGGTCATTCATTTCAAATATTAACATTATTTCTTACTAAATATTTAATATTTGTATCACCACTTAAAAATCATAATAACTCATGAACAATAGCTTTTCAAGCCATTTTCTTTGTCGTTAATAAGGGAAATCCATCACGTAAATCATAACGAGTTTGTGTACCAAAAATACTAATTGTACCTACTCCTGTACGATCAGATTTTCTTAAAGCGTTTGTTTTTACATTTCTTAATAATTCCAAATATTGTTTCATTTTATCCACCTTTTCTACGTTTATTGTACATAAAAACTATAAAACATTTTTCAATTTTTTTGTTTTCATACTTTTTCCATATGGAATAATTTTTTTCATATCTTACATTTTTGAAAGATGGTAAAAACGTAATTAAATTATTATTTTTTTTAACTTTTTAAAGGGTTAAGCTTTGACAACTTTTGTGTTCAAAAGTCATGAAAATAAAAAATTATTTTTTTCTCATTTTGAGTTAGTTTGTTTGGTATACAATAATAACAAAATCACACAACGAAAGGGACAAATTTTATGAATAATGAGTACTACAAAAAATCAAATAACCCTCTTAATTTTGTTAAAAATGGTCAAACTGGACCACTAAGAGCAGTTAATTGAAACGTAATTAATGATGAAAAAGACTTAGAAGTTTGAACAAGAGTAACACAAAACTTCTGATTACCAGAAAAGATTCCTGTATCAAATGACTTAAAGTCTTGAAATCAAATGGACAAAAAATGACAACAACTAGTAACCAGAACGTTTACTGGTTTAACACTACTTGATACAATTCAAGCTACATTGGGAGATACCGCACAAATTCCTAATGCATTAACTGACCATGAACAAGTTATATATGCCAATTTTGCATTTATGGTTGGTGTTCATGCACGTAGTTATGGAACTATATTTTCAACACTAAATACCTCTGAAGAAATCGAAGAGGCACATGAATGAGTAATTAATAATGAGAAATTACAAGCAAGAGCAAAATTTCTTATTCCATTTTACACATCTGATGATCCATTAAAGTCTAAAATCGCAGCGGCTTTAATGCCTGGATTCTTACTTTATGGAGGATTTTACTTACCTTTTTATCTTTCAGCTAGAGCTCAATTACCTAATACTAGCGATATTATAAGACTTATTTTAAGAGATAAAGTTTTACACAATTATTATTCTGGTTATAAATATCGTAAAAAAGTTGAAAAACTTTCACCAGAAAAACAACAAGAATACAAAAAGTTCGTTTACGACACATTATTTAAATTAATTGAATTGGAAGAAGAATTCCTAAGAGATTTATATGATGGTTTTGGACTTGCTGATGAAGCTATTGCATTTAGTCTTTACAACGCAGGTAAATTTTTACAAAATTGCGGATATGACTCTCCATTTACACCTGAAGAAACAAAAATTTCACCAGAAGTTTTTGCACAATTATCTGCTAGAGCAGACGAAAACCATGACTTCTTCTCAGGCAATGGAAGTTCATATGTTATGGGTGTAACTGAAGAAACAGAAGATGAAGATTGAGAGTTTTAATTATGGAAAAAGAACAAGTATTAAGTAACAAAATACCTACAGGTGAAATGCATGTTGTGTATTTTTCTTCAACATCAGAAAACACTAAAAAGTTTTGTGATAAACTAGGTATCACTGCAACTAGAATACCTATGGATATGGAAGAATCCATTAATATTAATCGAGATTATGTTTTAATTTCACCTACATATTCAGGTGGATTAGGTGACTTTAAGGGTAGCGTGCCTAGACAAGTTATAAAATTCTTAAACAATGAAAACAATAGAAAACATTGTGTTGCTGTAATAGGTAGCGGAAATACAAATTTTGGTGATACTTATGCGTTGGCTGGATTTGTATTATCTAAAAAACTTGAAGTTCCTTTATTACACATTTTTGAACTTTTAGGAACACAACACGATGTAGAAGTTGTTAGAGAAAAAATCAAAAAATTATGAAATAAATAAGAAGGGAAAATAATGGCTAACAATACAAAATTCTTTAAAGAAGCAGATGAGTACTTGGCGTTTAATGCTTTAACAAAATTAAATGAGGGTAAAGACTCTGCGAAAAATGATCAAATAGCAGTTGAAAAATACATGGAAATTCATGTAAAGCCTAAAACAAGAAAATTTAATAACGTTCACGAGAGAATGAAATACTTAGTCGATAATGACTATTATGAAGCAGAAATAGTTAATCAAGTAACTAAAGAACAACTTGAAGAGTTATACAAAATTATTGCTGAATTCGACCATCATTTCCCTTCTTTTATGGGTGCCGTAAAGTTTTATAATGCATATTGTTTAAAATCCTTTGATGGAAAAGAATATTTAGAAGATTATTCTGAACGTGTTTTAATGAATGCTTTATTTTTGGGTTATGGTAATTTTGATGATATAAAAAATATATTAGTAGAAATTTTAAGTGGACGTTTTCAACCTGCCACACCTACATTCTTAAATGCTGGTAAAAAACAACGTGGAGAATTTGTTTCATGTTATCTCTTAAGAGTTGAAGATAATATGGAATCTATAGCTCGTGGAATTTCAACATCACTTCAATTGTCAAAACGTGGGGGTGGAGTTGCATTATGTTTAACAAATTTACGTGAATTTGGTGCTCCTATCAAGAATATTGAAAATCAAGCAACTGGTGTTATTCCAGTTATGAAGATTTTGGAAGACTCATTCTCATACTCTAATCAACTTGGCCAAAGACAAGGTGTGGGAGCGGTTTATTTAAATGTTCACCACCCTGATATTCTTTCGTACTTAGATACAAAGAGAGAAAACGCCGACGAAAAAATAAGAATTAAGTCATTAGCTATGGGAGTTGTTATACCTGATATCACATTTGAGCTAGCAAAAAAGAATGAACAAATGGCTTTATTCTCACCATACGATGTTGCGAAAGTTTACGGAAAAACAATGGCTGATATTTCAATAACTAAAGAATATTACAATATGTTAAATAACGATAAGATTCGTAAAACTTTCATTTCAGCAAGAAAACTATTCCAAACAATTGCAGAATTACATTTTGAATCTGGATATCCATATCTACTATTTGATGATACAGTAAATGATAGAAATCCAAATCAAGGACGTATAGTTATGTCTAATTTATGCTCTGAGATCGTTCAATCATCATCTGAAACAACTTATGATGTAGATTTAACTGTTCAAAAACTCGGTGAAGATATTTGTTGTAATCTAGGTTCATTGAACATTGATAAAATGATGAATTCTGGAGAGCATTTTGAAAATTCTATCTATTATTCAATTAAGTCATTAGACCACGTTTCAAGAACATCAGACTTAAGTTGTGCTCCTTCTATACAAAATGGTAACAAAAATAATAATGCATTAGGCTTAGGAGCAATGAATCTACATGGATTTTTAGCTACAAATCACATTTACTACGATTCTCCAGAAGCGCTTGACTTCACAAATATATTCTTTTATATAGTAGCCTACTATTCATTCAAGTCATCTAATAGATTAGCTAAAGAATATGGGAAAACATACAAAAACTTCTCTACTTCTAAATATGCTGATGGATCATATTTTGATAAATATACTAAATGTCCAATCGATGAATATGTTCCAAAAACAGATAGAATTAAAGAAATTTTTAAAGATAAAAATATTTATATACCAACACAAAATGACTGAATTAATTTAACTGAAGAAATTAAAAAATATGGACTTGCAAACGCTCATTTATTAGCTATAGCACCAACAGGTTCAATATCATATCTATCATCATGTACACCTTCACTTCAACCTGTCGTATCGCCAGTTGAAGTTCGTAAGGAAGGTAAAATTGGAAGAGTTTACTCAACTGCATACAAACTTGATGAAGATAACTACAAATATTATAAAGATGGTGCTTATGAACTAGGTCCTAACCCTTATATTGATATTGTTGCCCAAGCGCAAAAGCATATTGATCAAGCTATTTCATTAACTTTATTTATGAATGATACAGCAACAACAAGAGATCTAAATAAAGCATACATAAGAGCTTACAAATCAAAATGTGCTTCAATTTACTATGTTCGTATTCGCCAAAATGTGCTTGAAGGTTCGGAAAATATTGATTGATCTGAAGATCAAAAACTCAAAAACATGGAATGTGAAGCTTGCAAAATTTAACAAAACAAAAAGGAAAGTTATCTCACTCTCCTTTTTTTAATTATTCTGACTTTCCAAGTTGTAAGTAGAAACATTAAATTAACCAATTATTTTTGCTAATTTAGTGCTTTTTGTAAAATTTACATAAGAATTTTACATATACTTAGTTATAAATTTTTGAGTGTAGTAAGAAATGTGTGGAGAAATTATTCTCTACGTTTTTTTACACTACCTTAATTTATTTCTGCATCATTCTGTAACTCAATTTTCTCACTCAGTTGACGAATTTATTCGCTAAGTAATTCATCTATACTTCAACTCTTATTAATTTTATAACTTTTTCCATCACCAGCACTTATCCAAATACTAATGTGGCAAGTAACATTTTTTATTTTTAATTACAAGAGATTTTTCTTTTTTTATAATTTATATTATCTCTTATTTTTCACATTAAGTAGGTAGTGTGTAAAAATCTGAAAAAATGATTAAAAAAACAGGCTAGTGCCTGTAATGATATTAAGCTTTATTATTTGAACCAAATTCGTGGATTTTGTCTCTAACTGTTTGACACATAGCTTCATAACCAGATTTTAACAATTTACGTGGATCAAAGTTCTTTCCTTTAAGATCTTCACCAGATTCAATATATGCACGTAATGCTTTGTGGTTTGCTTGTTGTAATTCAGTGTTAACATTAATTTTTGTGACACCTTCACTAATAGCTCTTTTAATTTGGTCAGTTGGAATACCACTTCCACCATGTAAAACAATTCCAATTCCAGCAGCTTTTGAAATTTCTTGTAAAGTTTCAAAACTTAAAGATTTTCATGATGCTGGGTATGGCCCATGAATGTTTCCAATACCGGCTGCTAAAACATCAATTCCTAATGCTGCCATTTCTTTAGCTTGCTTTGGATCAGCTAATTCACCATTTCCAACAATACCATCTTCTTCACCACCGATTGTACCGATTTCAGCTTCAACTGACATGTTGTGTTTTTTAGCTAATTCAACTAATTCTTTAGTTTTAGCGTAGTTTTCTTCATATGGTAAGTGTGAACCGTCAAACATTAATGAGGTATAACCGGCTTCAACAGCTTTTTTAGCACCTTCATATGAACCATGGTCTAAGTGTAAAGCAACAGGAACAGTAATTTTTAAATCTTCAACAAGTCCTTTAACCATTCCAACAACTACATTAAATCCACCCATGTATTTTAATGCACCTTCACTTGTTGCGACAATAACAGGAGATTTTTCAGCTTCAGCTGTTAATAAAACCGCTTTTGCTCATTCAAGGTTATTAATGTTAATGTGAGGAATTGCGTATTTACCTTCCTTAGCTTTTTTAAGCATTTCTTTTGCGTTAACTAATGCCATAAATATTCCCTTTCTTTTAGCAAACTATAATTACTTATTTGATGGACTTCAAGTACCATTATTATTACGAATGAAACGTCCGTCGACTGTTAATAAACGATATAATTCACCAATTTTTCTCTCTCTAAGTTTCACATATGGTAAATCGTCATTAACTAAATTTTGAATTCAATATCCTCTTAATTCATCTTCAACAACGTCAAAAATTTCATTAAATTCAAAAGCACCTTCGTGTTCTGTATTATAAACAAAATCAATCGCAATATCTAACATTGTTCTCATAGTCGCTCCTTTATTTTTTTAATTATAAAATAATTTTTTATATATTAATTTTATCAATATTTAATTTTTTTTAATTAGTGGAAATGTTGTTTAATTTCTTTGTTTTTTCTTATTAAAAATAGCAGGTACTACCATAATTAAAATCATAATAATTAAGGTAGAAATAGAAATTATATATCCATTTATTTTTGAATTTAACAACTCTTTATTCGTGATTATGGATGATAAATTGTTGTAATGATAAATATATAGACTTAAATCAATAAAAATGCTTAAAATATTAGCTGCTATTGCAAAATAAATGACAAAAACAATAAAATAATTCATAATTTTTAATCATTTTTTATTTTTAGATAAACTTCTAGCATAACCAAAACATGACGCTGCTATAAATCCAAAAATAATTAAACTTATTCAATCACTCAATAAGTTAGCAAAGTTATAAACATTTGACATTCCTGTTCCATAATTATCAAAAAATTCATCTGCAGTTTTAGGATATAAAAGTGAACCAACAAAGAATGAAATAATTACAATCGGAACAATCATTGTTAAGGAATAAATTATTCCTATAATTGGTTTTTTAGGATCTATTTTATTAATTAGTTTGTGTCAATATGGAATTTGCTTTTCTTTGATTAATTCTTCAACAAAGCGTGGAATTAAAATGCAAAATCCATTTACAATCCCTAACACTCCCACACCAATAAAAATGTTAATTAAACCAAAGATTCATGATAGATTTTTTTCACTTAAAAATACTAAATATTCTTTAAAATCTCCACGTCCATTCAAACTCATCGCTATTGCCATAATTAAGTGAATTATAGTTACGATAGTTAAACCAAAGAATAAAATTTTAGGTGTAGATTCAGGCTTTCTTAAATCCTTTTCAATTCCAGTAGAAACATAAAAACCATCATAAGCAAAGAATATTCCGGCTCAAGAAAGACAAACTCCTAAACCAGGAATAAATGTGTATGAATGTAAAGTGTTTTTTATATCAAATGAGTATTTAGGTAGTATTTCAATGTTAATTTGATCCTTTTTTTCAAAGAAGAAAACTACTGCAACAACTATTGACATTAATACAGCAATTAATTTTAATATCAAGGTAATTGTGTTTTGGATATTTGCTATTTTAATATTTAGACCAGCACTAAAACTTAAGTACAATATCACAATTAGAATTAATATCATTCAAATTAATCAATCAAATTTAGTATTAAAACTTGCCGAAATATTAAAGGCAATTAATCCATCTTGAATTGACATAAGTGCAAAAAGTGGCATGAAAAAATAAGTCAGTGTTAAATTGATATAAAATGCAAAGTTTTTGCTCATTTGATATGTCATTCAACTATTGAATGACTTAGATCAACCAACAAAACTTAAATCACCTTTAGATTTTGCTGAAATTCCAACCAGCGAAAAGCTCATCATTATAATTATTATTGATGCTATGGCTCATGAAATTCCACTCATTATTACGCTTGAGTTATTAAAATCTAATACAGATTTAGACTTAAAAAATATTCCAGCTCCAATACTTGAACCGATTACAAGAAGCATCCCAAAAATAAAGTTTAACTTTTTAGGCTCTTTTTTTGTTTTGTTCATTTTACATTTGCTCAGGAGCTGATACACCAAGTAATTCTAAAGTGTTATGTAAAACTTCTTTAACTGCTTTAACTACAATCATTAATGAAGCTTCACTTTCAGATCCTAAAATTTTTGTGTTTGAGTAAAAACTGTTAAAAGCATTTGCTAAATTCATCACATAGCTACTTAAAAGTTGAACTTTTTTGGTTTGAGCTACACTTCTTAAAACATCAGGTAATATGTCAAGTTGAATAATCAATTTTTTTGTTTTTTCATCAAAATCATCATTAATTGCTTCAGGACTATTTGGAACATATTTTTTAATTAATGAACATGCTCTAGAGTGTGCATATTGAACTCCAAAAACAGGGTTATTGATGTCTTTTTGGTTTGCTTTATCAATGTCAAAGTCAAATTTAGTATTAGCATCTCTAGTAAGCATTGTGAATCTAATTGCATCAGTACTACTTGCTTCAAGTAAATCAGCTAAAGTTACACTAGTTCCAGCACGTTTAGACATTTTAAATTCATTCCCATCTTTAATTAATCTAACTAGTTGCACAACTAAAATGTCCATATCTTCTTTGTTATATCCTAAGCACTCAAGAGCTATTTCCATTCTATTAATGTATCCACTATGATCAGCACCTCATACATTTATTAGTTTATTTGCTCTGCTTAATTTGTCATTGTGATATGCAATATCAGGTGTAAAGTAGGTATAACTTCCATCGGATTTAACTAAAACACGGTCCTTATCATCACCAAATTCACTTGTTTTAAGGAACGTTGCACCATCCTTCTCATAAATGTGATTTTTAAGTTTGTCAAAAATTGGTGTAATTTTGTTTTTGTTGTAAATATCATCAAATTCACTTGTAAAAACATCAAAACTTACGTTTAACTCTCTAAGGTGTTCTCTGATTTTATCCATTAATTTTGAAATGCAAATTTCTCTGAATTTCTTAATTTTTAATTCAAAATCTAATAAAAATTCATCACCATATTCTTTTTTAATTTCACTAGCTAACCAGACTATATCTAGACCACGATAGCAATCTTCTGGCATTTGCAGATCAATGTCAAAAAGATTAAAATATCTAACTTTAGTTGATTCAATTAAAACATTAATTTGATTTCCTGCATCGTTAACATAATACTCAGCGATTACATCAAATCCAACATGTCTTAAAATTCTAACTAAAGTATCACCAATAATTGCTCCTCTTGCATGACCGACATGAAGAAAACCAGTTGGATTTGCAGAAACAAATTCAACTATATATTTATCAGTATTTTCAAAAAGATTTGAACCATAATTAATTTTGCTATCTAAAACATTATTTAATATACTTAAAAATGCTTTATTAGATAAAACAATATTAATAAATCCTGGTTTGGCAAGATCTACACATTCAATTAGCTCATTTAAAATTAATTTTTGTTGAATTAACTCAGCTAATTCCATTGGATTTTTTGTTGAAAATCTCTTTACAACCATAGCAATATTTGTTGCATAATTATATTTAGTTTGATCATCTTTTTGAATATTAGGTTCAGCTAAAATAAAATTTAATTCAGCTAAATTTAATTCTTGAGAAATGATTTCTTCTTTTTGAAAATCAGCAATAATATTTATTAAAATTTCTTTAATTTTAGAGTTGATATTGGTCATTTTTTACCTCTTTTACATATATTTTTTATATTTTAACTTATTTTATTCTTTTTTATATAAAATATATATGTTATGCAAAAAATATATGTTTGTGGGCCTACAGTTTATAATTCAGTGCACATAGGAAATATCCGGCCAATTTTAACTTTTGACATTATAATTAGGGCAGGAAAAAAGATTGGTCAAGAATTTTACTTTGTTCACAATATCACTGATATTGACGATAAAATAATCAAAAGAGCCATCGATGAAAACGTCAGCGAAACAGCTATTTCAACTAAATATGCAACCGAATACATTGAATTGCTAAAAAAATTCAATATCATATCGGTTGATAAGTTTGAATACGTCACAGAAAATTTGGATTTAATAAATGAATATATTGAAAAATTAGTAAATTCTAAAAATGCATATTTAGATAAATATAACAATGTATATTTTGACGTTGAAAAAAACAAAATTCACTATGGAAACGTGTCAAATCAAAACATTGAAAAAATGCAATTTGAAGACGAAAATAACATCAACAATAAAAATAATCCAGCAGATTTTGCTTTGTGAAAAAAAACAAATATTGGAGTAAAATACCCATCTAAATTTGGTGAAGGAAGACCTGGATGACACACTGAATGTTGTGTATTAATCTACAAACACTTTGGTAGTGAAGGTGTAGATATTCATGGTGGTGGAATTGAATTAGTTTTTCCTCATCATGAAAATGAAAATATACAACACTATTCGATGTTTGATAAAAACTTAGCAAAAAAATGAATCAGAACTGGAATGCTTAAAATTAACGGTGAGAAAATGTCAAAATCATTGAATAATTTTATTTTAGCGTCAGAGTTTTTAGATAAATACAACCCAGATATTTACCGCATGATGATCTTAAACACTCAAATTTCTGGTGATTTAGACTTTAACGATGAAACAATTTATAACTCTAAAGTTTTATTAAATAAATTTAGAAAAATACTTTTTAGTTATTTACTTATTAATAATGTAGAAGTAGATGTAAACACAGAATTATTAAACAATATTTTAAATGAAGTATATAACAATAATTTTGCAATTGCCACTAGAAAAATTAACGAGTTAATTAAAAATATAAATAAAAATAATAGTTCAAATGATGTTATAACTTTAATTGAAATTTTTAACTCTTTAGGTTTTAATACAACAATTGAAAACTTAGAATTTTATAAAAAAACCTATTTTAGTTGAAAAGAAAAATTAGCACAAAAAAATTACGCAGAAGCAGATAAATTAAGAGAAATTTTATACACAAGTGAATTAATCTAATTTATTAAGTTAAAAAGTTTTTAAGTGAGAATAAAATGAATAAACAAAATAATAAATTTAACAATTTCAAAAATAAAAAAGAACTCCAAAAAACTCCTAATGTGTCAAAATTATTAGTGTGTGGAAAAAACTCTGTTTTGGATGCAATTACCAACAATTGACCAATAAAAAAAGTTTGACTACAAAATAATAAGAATGAGGAGTTACTAATAGAAAAAGGTATTAAGTATCATATTGTTGATAAGCAAACATTAGATTTATTAACTTGTGAAAATCATCAAGGTTTTATTGCTGAATTGAACGAATTTAATTATTCAAATTATGATGAATTAATTAATGATAAACCAAATTTAATACTGATTTTAGATCATATTCAAGATCCACATAATTTTGGTGCTATTATTCGTACTGCAAACGCAGCCGGTGTTAAGCATGTTATCATCCCCAAAGATAGAAGTGTTGAAGTAAATTCTACAGCATTAAAAACTTCCTCTGGTGGTTTTATTAACATGAAAATTTTTAGAGTTAATAGCATCCAATCAACAATCGAAAAACTAAAAAAAGATGGATTTTGAATTTACGTTTCTGCGTTAGAACAAAATTCTATTTCATACAGTGAAATTCAATATAACACTCCTACAGCATTAGTTGTAGGCAATGAAGGAAGTGGTTCATCTAAAACAACGCTAAAACAAGCAGATCAGTTAGTTCACATAAACCAATTCGGGACCGTTCAATCGCTAAATGTTTCTGTCGCCACTGGTATCTTACTTTTTGAAATTATAAAAAAACAAAATGAATAAAAACATTACTGAGTTGATAAATGTTGAAATATTGAAATATTTGAATTTAATAGGACTAACTAAAATTACTGGTAGTTTTTTAATAAGTATCTTAGAAGAAAAATATAGGAAAATTATTAATAAAAAAATTAATTTATGGTCTATAAAATTCTTTTTCATAAGTAAATATAAAGATTATTTATTTAGTGAAATAGTTTATTCTCTTTATAAAAAGATAATAAATAGCAGAAATTTAAATATAACTAATGCCGAAGAATTTTTAATGGGTTCATTAAAATATTGTTCTCTTAGTTGTATTAAAGAATATTTAAAAAAACAAAATCTTTTTGAAGAATCTTTATTGCCAATTGAACTGGAAAGTGAGATAAAAGATTTTTCAACTCCTAGAGAGATAAATATGGAATTATCTAGAATTGATTTTATAAATTTTATAAATTCACTAAATAAAGTTGAAAAGAAACTCATTAAAGATGAAGAAGAAATGAATTTATATTCAACTTTTAAAAGAAATATAATAATCAGAAATATACAAAACAAATATAACAACTATTTAAGTTAAATTTTGTTTAAAAAGGTAAAATTGTAATGTTACTATAAAAGAAGGGAATTGAAATGATTAAAAATATACAAAAAGAGAAACTAGCAAATATTTTAACTCTTAAAGCTATTTTTAAGGGTGACGAATTACCTAAAAATTTAGAGCAAAAAAAATCAGTAGTTACAAATTATTTTGCAGATGATTTAGCATATGTTTATCTAGATGAAAGATCTAACTTAGATTTCAAAACAGTTAGTGATTTTGCTAAAAAATTCGCATTATCATCTATAGTTGAAACACAAATTGATTTAGACAGTTTCGTAACAGAAAAACTAAATATTTCAGAAATAGTTAGAGCTTTTGTAAGTGGAATAAATTTTGTTAGAGCTGAGCTTTGAACAGCTAAAACAAATAAAAAAGATGAACAACCTAAATTACACTTATTCTCATCATCTAACGAATCAGAATACTCATCAGAATTAAATAAAACATTAGTTTTATCAGATTACTTAAACTTTACTAGAGAACTTCAAATCACACCTCCAAACATTTGTAATTCAGAATGAATGGCAGAAAAAGTTGTTGAAAAATTATCAAAAAACAAGAACTTAAAAATTACTGTTTTAAATAAAAAACAAATTGAAGAACAAAAAATGGGATTACTTCTTTCTGTAAACAGAGGAAGTGTTTATGAACCTAGAGTTGTAGTTGTTGAATATAATGGAGATCCTGATTCTAACGAAAAAACAGTTTATGTTGGAAAAGGAATTACTTTTGACTCAGGTGGATATAGTCTAAAACCTGGAAGAAGTATGTTAGGTATGAAATTCGATATGTCTGGAGCTGCTATTGTTGCGAATGCTCTTGGTGCAATTTCAGAATTAAAACCTAAAGTTAATGTTGCTGCAATTTTATGTATTACTGACAATAGAGTTAATGGTGATGCATCATTACCTGATTCAGTATGAACAAGTATGAATGGAAAAAGTGTTGAAATCAACAACACTGACGCCGAAGGCCGTTTAGTAATGGCTGATGGATTAACTTATGCTGTAAGAAATCTAAAAGCTACCAGATTAGTTGATGTTGCTACTCTTACGGGTGCTATAGTAGTTGCTTTAGGTTCAACATATACAGGAGTTTGAACAACAACCGATCAAGCTTGAGAAGAATTAAGTAAAGCTGCTCAACAACAAGATGAATTAGTATGAAGAATGCCTTTAGATGAAGAATTTGCTAAAGAAATTAGAAATTCACATGTTGCAGATCTAAAAAACACCGATCTTTCAGGTGCTGGAGCAGGTTCATCAAGTGCAGCAATGTTCTTAAAAGAATTTACAGAAGATGTTGAATATATCCATTTAGATGTAGCTGGAACAGCAGACATTGGTGGAAAACCATTTGGACCTATGATGAAAACATTGGTTCAATTAGCCTTAAATAAAGCTAATTAGTTAATTTATAAACACCATTTAAACTAGGACACAAAAAGTTGACAAATAAATGTCAACTTTTTTTATTGGAGGAAATATGGGAAAACATTTATCTTCCAATCATTGATTCGAACTCATCAATGATTGGAATAATGGATTATCTAGAAAGATAATCCTTGAAAAATATATTAATTTTTCTGGGCACTGAAAGTTAAAAGCCAACGGGATAAGAACTTTTTTTAGAACATTAAAATATAGAGCAAAAGTTTATAATAAAGGTATGGAATACATTTTAACAAGCAAAAAACATCCTAGTGAGATGAAGAAACGTGGAAGACCCAGAAAAGAAAATAAAGATCAAGAAATTGATTGAAGTGATTTTAAGAGAGAAGAATTGATAGAAATTGCTAAAAGATATGTTGAGATAACTAAAGACATGCCTAAAAGAGAAAAAACAAAAGAATCAAAAGCATTAACTGAAACATTAATTACTAAAATTTCTAAATTATTGAAGATTTCAAGACAATCTATTTATAATGCAAGAAAAAGAGATTGTTCAACTAAAAAATGAAATTCTACAATAGCTGAAAAATATAGAGAAGAGATTTTAGAAGCTAGAAGAAAACATAAAAATGCAGGCAGAGCTAAATTATCAAAAATCATGCAAAATGACTTTAATATAGTATTAAATGAAAGAACTTTAGGGAGATTTCTTAGCAAAAACAACTTAAATTCAGAAATAAGAAAACGTAGAAGAACAAAAGAAATAAAAGATATTAATTACATAGGAGAAGACTTAGTTAAAAGAGATTATAACGATTCTCAAAATCTCAACATTAAGTGTACTGATATAACATACTTGCCTGCTACAAAAGATGCAATCCAAAACCACGTTTATCTTTCTGTGATTATTGATCATAGATCTAAATTAGTTGAATCATTTCAACTATCTTTTTACAATGATCTTGACTTAGTTATGGATAATTTAAATAAAAATAATTTTAATAATAAAACTTTTATAGTTCATTCGGACCATGGATTTCAATATACAAACGAAAGATTTATAGATAAAGTCAAATCATTGAATGGAAGAACTTCATACTCAAGAATTGGTAATAGTCTGGATAATAGAGAAGTAGAATATTGGTTCTCGGTGTTGAAAACTGAATTCATTAGAGATTTGAATGTAAGAAATTTAACGTTAAAAATGTTAAATGATGAAATAAAAAAATTCATAAATTATTATAATAATGAAAGAATACAATCAAATTTAAATTGAAAAACACCAAAGCAATTTGCAATGATGTCTTAAAATAATTTTTTGTCAACTTTCGTTGTCCTAGTTTAATTTTTATGGTGTTTTTATTTAATCATTTCGTATTATCAAATGAAAATTTAAAATAAAAAATGGCGATCACGAGAGGATTCGAACCTCCGACCACAAGCTTAGAAGGCTCGTGCTCTATCCAGCTGAGCTACGCGACCACGCATTAATATTCTAGCACATTTTTTTTAATAAACAAGAAATTAAAATTTTAAATATAATAAAGAATTAGTTATTATTTGCCAAGTAATTTTTTAATTTCTTGATCATAAATTGGTTTATCATCCACTCAAGGAGTTTCAAGAATTATTGGTATATTATCAAAATCTGGGTCATGGACTATTTTGTAAAGTGTGTCAAAACCGATTTTTCCTTCACCGATATTTTCATGTCTATCTTTATGAGAATTTAAATCATTTTTTGAGTCATTTAAATGAATAACTCTGATGTGTTTATATATTCCTGAACTTTTTAGTTCATCTTTGAAATTATCATAATCTTGAATGTTATAACCCGCATCTCATATATGACAAGTGTCAAGACATACTTGTACTCTCTCATGATTTACATTTTCAATAAGATACATTATTTGTTCATAATTAATACCTATTTCACTTCCTTTTCCCGACATTGTTTCAATGCATATTACTACATCTTTAGTCTTAGAAATAATATATTTTAAACTTGAAACAAGTGTGTCTAATGAAGTTTTAGGATCAAATGAAGTATATGCTCCGGGGTGTAATACTAAATATTTTGCACCTATTTTATTCATTCTCTCAATTTCTTGTATCAAAAAATCTACGGCAAATTTATATTTTTCAGGATTAGCTGCATTAGTGATATATGGTGCGTGCACTATAATATCTTCAGGTACAATTATTTCTTTGAAAAATTGATTATATTGGTCTATCAAATATTTTTCAACACTAACTCTCTTTGTTGTTTGAGGAGCTCCTAAATATATCATCATGCAATTTGCTTTATTAGCTAAGCTCTCTTCTACTGCTCCAACAAGATAATTTGGTGACTTAAATGAAATATGACTTCCTAATTTAATCATAGTTACTCCTTTAATGAAATAAATAACAGTTTGCTAAACTGTTATTTTTGAATAATTGACGGTTTAATCAATTTAGATGTAGGTGTTTTATTAATATTGTGAACTCATAAAATGTTTTCGATTTCAATCCCAATATTTGTATAGTCAATGAAAATCTTTGATCTATATGAATTCATATGGTCGTAAATTGATTGATATCCGATATCGGTTAATCTAAGTGATTTATCACCTAAAACACTAAGAGCGATAAACAATTCATGTGTAGAACAAACAATATTTGAAATATTGTTTTTTCTAGTGTGTTTGTTAAAGTTGTTAATTGCAACTTTGTCTCTAGAATTTAAATCAACTATTTCATATTGAATTTTTAATTCATTACATGCATGTTTAAATCCTGCAATTCTATCATCAGAAGTTGATTTATTTAATTTTGGATCGTTTACAAAAACCATTTTTTGGTTATCAATTACAGAATTATAGAATTTGTGTGTTAAAAGATAAAAAGCATGAGTTTCGTCAATCTTTACTCAACATAAATCATCAACATCATAACCAAAAATTACTATTGAAGTATCTTCTATAGTTTTAATAAATTCAATCAATTCCTCGTTAATCTCAGGTAAAAATAAAACAATTGAATTTGGTCTTCATGAAAGAACAAATCTAACAGTCTCAATGTACTCTTTAACACCTTTTTCAGAATATGTTATATTAACTTTTCTTTTGTGTATTTTAGCAGCTTGAATGATACCATTACAAATATCCTTAACGCTATTTTGAGGTCACTCAGGTATAATAACAAATATAGAATTATCTCTACCTCTGATTAATCTAGCTCCATGATTTGGGTAATATTCGAATTGTTTAACTACTTTATCAATTCTTTCCTTTGTTTTTTTAGAAACATAACCATTGTTATAATATCTACTAACTGTTGAAATGGAAACTTGAGCCATTTTCGAAATATCTTTGTAAGAAATTGTTTTCATAATCAAATCATACCATAAAATGAAAATTTATTCCACATTTTACATTATTTTTTAATATAAAAATAAAAAAGATAATTTCTAAAATTATTTACTTTCGTAATTTACTATTTATTGTATAATAATTGAGCCATTAGAACAATAACCCAGTAACTTGGTCAGGGCGTAATTGCAGCAGCCACATCAGGAAGTGTTGTGTCTAGTGGTCTTTTATAAAGATATTAAAAAAATTAAAAAAATATTTTTGAAAAATAAATTTTAGTGTTATAATTATTTAGCAACAAACGCGAGTGTAGTTTAATGGCAGAACTTCAGCCTTCCAAGCTGACTATGAGGGTTCGATTCCCTTCACTCGCTCCATTTCTAGGAAGCTAGACCTAAATGAAGATACGTTCTTCATTTTTTTATTTTTTCAGCAATTTTAAAAAATAAGCATATTAAAAAAAGAAATTATTATATAATTACACAAGTACTATTTTAAATATATTTAAAAAAGGAGTAAAAATGCCTAGAGAAGGTTTTACATTCCAATGCACAGAGTGCAAAATGGAAAATTACATTAGCAAAAAAAATAAAAAAGCTCATCCAGAAAAAGTTGAGTTAAAAAAACACTGCTCAAAATGTAATGCACACACAACACACAAAGAAAAAAAATAATTAGAGCTATGCTCTTTTTTATTTTTAAATTAATTTATAATTTAACTTAGTTAAGGAGAAAAATGAATAGAACTAAATTAGAACAATTATTCAAAACAAAAGAAATAGATGCATATGTTTCGGAAGCACCCCAAACTAGATTATGATATGCTGGAGTTCAAACAACTGATGGGGTTATAATTATTGAAAAAAATAATGCTTACTTATTCGTAGATGGTAGATATATTGAATATGTTTCAAAAAATGCTAAAAATGTTGAAGTTAAATTGATGGTAGGAACAACATTAAAAGACTTCTTTAAGCAAAAACAATATAAACATGTTGCATTTGATGAAAATTACTTAACTAAAACAGTTGAAAATTGATTAAATAAATTAATTAATCCTGAAAAAGTTACTTGAATAAATGCTCAACATCTTAGAATTAACAAGAGCGAACATGAACTAGAATTAATGCAAAAAACAGTGGACATTTCATTAAAATCATATGAACAACTCATGGAATGAGTTCAACCAGGAATGACGGAAAAAGAAGTTGCTGCAAAATTAAATTACTTACTTAAATTAAATGGAGCAGAAAAAGAGAGTTTTGATGAAATAGTGGCAACAGGGTCATCATCTGCTGAACCTCACCACCATCCAACAGATAAAAAATTAGAATTTGGTTCATTATTAAAAATTGATTTTGGAGCATTATATAAAGGATATTCTGCCGATATTACAAGAACTTCAATCCTTGGTGGTGAAAAAAATGTTAAAGATCCTAAAATGTTAGAGATTTTAAATATTGTAAAAGAAGCGGCAAGATTAGGTAGAGCGTCAGTAAAACCGGGAATGAAAGCTTCAGAAGTTGACAAAGTATGTAGAGATTACATTGAGTCAAAAGGTTATGGTGAATATTTTGTTCATTCAACTGGACATGGATTAGGAATTGATGTACACGAATTGCCAAGTGTATCTAAAATATCTGAAACAATTCTAGAACCTGGAATGATTATTACTGTTGAACCTGGAATTTACATCGAGGGATTGGGAGGAGCTAGAATTGAAGATGATGTTTTAGTCACAGAAACTGGACATTATGTTTTCTCTAGACCTAATGAAAAATAAATAAAGAGTTATAAGCAGAAATGCTTATAATTTTTTTTATTAAAATAAATTACCAAAGTGTAATATTATTATATAATTGATTTGCATTTTTGAAAGGGAAAACATGAAGAACTATTTTATATTCTTATTAAAAATAATCATTAAAAAGAAAAATACTTATATACTTCCAACATTAATGATTTTGTTAAATTTAATAATTGGTTTGATATTTCTTTTTATTAAATTAGACAACTATTATTACCCCCCAATATTCTTTAGCTTATTATTTTTAAACCTAACTTTTAATATTTTTTACTCAAGTATAAAATCATTAAATTTATTTAGTGATTTAGAAAAAAACGGAACGGACTTAATTATATTTTCTAAGCCAATATCACGCAAGAATATGATACTAACAAAAACTTTGGTATTCATATTAATTGGTTTTATATGAACAACACTCCACTGAGTTTCATGAACTATAATCTATCTAGCTAAAATTACAAATCAAAATTATTTATCATTTAGTTTTACAATATTTTTAAGTATTTTCTTTTCATACTTGATATTTGGAATTATTGCAAGTCTAATTTCGATAAAGTGAAGTCAAAAAGCAGCTATAATTGTACCATTACTACTTTCTACTCCAGCAATACTTTCAGTTGTTTTTGTCAGAACAATATCAAAAGATTCAAGTAAATTCATAAAAGATTTACTTAACACAAAATATGAATATCATCATTCTAGTAATGAAGCTGATGTTGAAAAATTTTATCTTAACAATAACAAAGATCAGTTCTTTATAGTACCTAATGGTGATTTTACAAAAAAAGAATTTAGTCCATATCAAAGAGAATATTTAAAACTCTCATCTGCATATGCTAAGAACTCAGGAACAGAGTTGCAAGTATTATCATGACTTTCAGTTCCTTATCAATTCATAGATATATTAAATAACTCTAATGGTGATCTACTAACAATATTAAAGGATAATGATAACTCAAACAGCAATTCTCTTTTATATTATAAGAATAATGATAGTTTGAATTTTTCTTATAAACTTGATGATAAACCATCACTTATAAAACTTCAAACTGCAGATAATTCAAGTTATTCATTCATCGTTCCTTCACTACTAAAATCAAACTCCAAAATAAATAATGATTTAATAAACAGAAGCATTATCTATGTAAGAGAAGGTGCTGATAAAATTGATGTAGATTTCCCTGAGGATGAATTTACTTATTCAAATCCTAATAATTTAATAGGGAAAATTTATTGGGAACACATTGATCAAGTTTTAAGAAATTATGATTTTAATAAATTTGCAAATGCTTTTTTCAATGATTTAATTACCAAAATCAATAAAGATAATATAAAAGATCAAAGACAAATTAAAAAAGAAATACTTAACAAGATTGTTGAGGAAATCAATAACTCAGATTCATGATTATTTAACTATTTAGATAAACAAGTAACACTATTTGATAATAATGCTGTTCAAAACAAGAAAATTTCTTCAGAAATTGAAAGAAAAATATATTTTGCAATTTCTTTAATTTATTATGCTTATTTTAGTTATAATGATTCAATTTTATTAAACTCTTTACTACTTAATGACAATCCTCTTGAATATCATAATCCAGGAATTTATGAAATAACCGTAGACGGTTTTACCTATAAAATAGGTGGATTTGCATCCTACACTACCAAAGAAGTTGTAAAAACTTATCCCAATGATGAGAAGAAAATAGTCTTTAGATATGAACTTGAAAAATCAGATAACTTTCTTTTTCAGACAGTTGATGAAGTTTATTCTTATCATCGTGATAAACAAGTTATAAATAAAAATTTCTACCCTTTAATTTGAGTTGGCTTAAGTGCACTTTTATTAACATTAAATGCTTATTTCTACTATAGAAAGGATTATAAATAATGAATGAAACTGTTTTAGAAATCCAAAATTTCACAAGAATATATAGTAAAAATGGTGTAGGTGTTAAAAACTTAAACTTCACAGTTAAAAGTGGGTCTTTTCATGCATTTCTTGGGGAAAATGGTGCAGGTAAAACTACAACTATTAAATCAATAGTAGGAGCAACATATAATTTTGTTGGTGATATTTTAATAAAAGGAATTAATAATAAAACTTCGATAAGTAAATCAATAATTGGATATGTACCAGAAAAAGCACAATTCCCAAGTGAATTAACCACATATGAATATTTAAAATCACTTGCATTATTAAATAATTTACCTAAACATCAAGTCGAGGAAAAACTTTCATATTTATTGAAGAAATTTAATATTGAAGAATTAAGTAATAAAAAACCTTCTTATTTCTCGTCAGGTCAAAAAAAGAAAGTATTATTAATCCAAGCACTAATCCATGATCCTGAACTTATAATTCTTGATGAACCTGCAGCTAACTTAGACCCTACTGCAAGATATGAATTATTCAAATTATTAAATTCATTAAAACAAGAAGGTAAAACCATCTTCATAAGCAGCCATATTTTAGCTGAAATTGATCCATTTGTAGATAGTCTTACACTTCTTCATAAAGGTGAATTAGTATATAGCGGTGATAAATATAAAAATTTGGAAGAGATTTATTATGAAAAAATTATTAAAAAATAAATTTATATTTCTATCATCCATTTCCTTTTTTACATTATCAATAAGCTGTACTTCTAATTCAGAAAATATAAATAAAAATCTCAAGCAAAAAACAGAAAGCAAATTCATTTCCGAAAATAAATTTGCAAAAGAACTAATCAATTCTCAATTTCCTGATGAAACACAAAAAAAGGATTTTATATACAATCAATCAAAAATAATCGCTAATAAAAAGCAAGAATTAAAATCTGCACTAGTATGATTTAGTCCATTAAGAGTTTCATTAATCAACAGTCAAAGTGATTATAAAAATTTAATAGAAACAAGTCAAAAAATACTTGAGAATAATATAAACAAAAACTGACTTTGAATATTAGATAATATAAAAAGTTTTGAATTTGTATTTAACCCATACGGTTCAAAATTCGATGATCAAGGAACTGATTATTTTAAGAATGTTTTAGAAAATGTAGAACAGTTTAATCCAAGCTTAAAAATATCAATTAATAATAATCAAATTCAAGATGTCTTAACAATTAATGTAAATAATGATAAAGAAGATTTATTTCAAAATAAACAAATTCATTTTTTAATTTATGATAATAACAAGGCTATCAAAGTAGTAACTTACACTCAAAATAATCAAAATTATTTAAAATTAATTCCAGATTTATTTTACTCGCCATTTAGCAAAAATGTTGACAATTTTAAAAATAATTTACTAAACTTGGAAAAAGTAAATATCAAGTCCAAGGAATTACTTATTAACAAAGATATCGAATATAACCAAAATTTTTATGATAACTACAATCATCTTAATAGTTATAAAACGTTTAATGATTTCAATCAATTCAAAACTTTTAGTTCAATTTATGCTGATATAAATGAAACAACAATGAAAACAATTTTAACTGATCAAAGTATAGAAAATGAAAACAAAATATTTAGATATACATGGAGAAATATCAATGATTAAGAAAAGAAAATTTATAATGTTGCTTTTGTCACTTTTTGGTGTTGGTAGTATTGTTTCATGTAATAATCAAGCAGAGATTAAAAATTCTTTAAGCAAAATAATTGATGAAAAATATGATTATATCGATAAATTAGAGAGCGCTGAAGAACAAAGAACAACAAAAATTCTCAATGATTTGCTCGATAAAGTTTTTGCTGATAATCTAGTTGAAAGAAGAGAGTTTTTGGATCAACAAAATGATGTAAATTATCAAAAAGAAATACTAAAAAAATTACAAGAATTATTAGATGAAGCTAAAAATCAATCAAATTCAATTATTGATCAAGAAGTCAAAACAAAGTTTATAGATAATTTTTATGAAAACAAAATTTTTCCATTCTATTCAGAGAATTGATATTTCATATTAAAAAACATTAATCTATTTTATGGAGAATTTTATAATTGATTAACAATTCCTAAAGATGACAATTCTGGTTCTTATCACTCTGAAAAATTCTTAAGTTCATTAAGGAATTTAAAAACACCTAAAAATGTCATCTTTATCAATTCAATCTTAGACAAACTTGAAGAAGGTGAGGAATCTGCTGAGAGTTATAGTAATTACATATTTTACCTCTCAAAAAATAAAATAATATTTAGAATTAAAATAAGTAGAAATTCAACTTCTAAAAATAAATTAACAATTGAGCCATGAATTTGATACTTTTCATTTTCAAAAACAAATAATATTTCAATCAAATTAATTTCAAATATTTTACACTCTGCCTACGTTCATGGTGATCAAATTGGTTTTGATCGCTTTGAAACAGATTTAGTTGAAAAATTGAGATATGGTGTTCCTTCAAAAATAATATTAAAAATTAAGGATAATTATGAAAATTAATAAATTACTTACATTATTTTCTATACTCAGTTTATCAATTTTGCCATTAAGTTGTCAAAACACAGGAAGATACTCAACAAAAAAAGAAATCATTACAACTAGTATAAAAAATGAAAATTACGTTCTTGAACAACAATGAAATAACTTCATAAAACAAGAATCAATAAGTAAAATTTTGAATTTAATTTTTGATGACGATACTAAAAAAACTGAATTTATTAATGCACAATTTCAACTAATCCAAAACACTAAGTATGCAGAAGAATTTAAGAAAAGTTTAATTTTTTCAAATAATGTTTCATTAGGTTTTGGACTTGATGGCGGTTTTTTTTCTGAAAGACCGTACATATTAACTCAATCATCTAAATTTTTAGAAGAAGCTAAGAGTAAAAATTGACTTTGACTTTTGTTTAACTTAACAAAAATTGAGTTTGTAAACTTCCCTGTTTTTGATCAATTTGTTTCATCAACTGATGAGACTTCACTAGAAGCTAAGAAAAACGGAATGGAACTTGGAATGTTCTACACTCCTAAATCTAATATTTTTATAGATTACACATATAAAATTGAGTCAATAAAAGATTATTCTGATACATACCAATTTTATTTATTAACTAATGAAGGATTTATTCTTAACTTAAATATAACAAAGTATGTAGACAATTACTCTTGAGAATATAGTAATTTAATAAACAATGATGGCGAAAATTTCATAGAAGAATTGAATTTAAGTATCAATGAAAGTAATGATGAATCATTTAAAAATCAAGTAAATAATATATTAAGTGAATTTACTCAAATTCATGCAATATATAAAGCTAAAGTAAAAAATAGTAATAATGAAATAAAAGACTATAGAAATGCATTTAATAATTATTCAGTTGAATTAACTAAATATAAAAACCAATTAGGGTTGTTAAAAAATGGTGCAAATTGAAATATTCAAGAGCCTATAAAAGCATCACAAAAAGTTGATGATGAAGTTGAATTATTTTCATACATATACGTCTATAGTAAAGTATTTTTAAATAAGAACAAAAATGATATTTTCGATATAAAACAATATGTTAAAAACACTGTGTCTTTTAATGATATACCTCATAATAACGAAACTAACAAAATAATATTCAATGATTTCTATGGTGGTAGACCAATAAGATACACTTTTTATAATATAAAGTTATAAACAATCTTAAAAGTAAAATTAATTTACTAGTTAATTACATTTAAAGCGGGTGGTGACTCCGCTTTTTGATTACAAAAAAATGAAGCAATAACGCTTCATTATTATTGTTTGAATATTAGTTACCTTTAACAACAGACATAACTTCATCAGCAAAGTTAGATTCAACTTTTTGAATTCCTTCACCAACTTCATATCTAATAGCTTTAACTAATGTTGATTGTGAATTTGATAAATATTTTTCAACCGAAACACCATCATCCATTACAAATGGTTGTTTAACTAATGTGATTTCTGATAATTGTTTTTCTAATCAACCTTCAACAATTTTTTCTTTAATATTTGCAGGTTTGCTTGCGAAGTTAGCAGGTTCAACAAAACCAGCTTTGATTTGTTCCATTCTATCAGCAGGAATATTTTCTACTAAAACAAATTCTGGGTTCATTGCAGCTAAATGCATTGCTACATTTCTTGCAACTTCTGAATTTGAACCTTGAATAGTTGTGATAGCTCCAATACGCCCATTAGTATGAAGGTATAATCCTAAAACTTGGTTAGCACCTGCTTCTACCTTTACGAAACGACGAAGAGAAATTTTTTCTCCGATTGTAGCAGTAGCTTGTGCACAAGCTTCAGAAACAGAAACTCCACTTTCAAGAACAACTTGTTCTGCTTCTTCAAGTGTTTTTGCATTTGATTTGAATAAACCGTTAGCCACTTCTTTTAATAATTTAGTAAAGTGTTCATTTTGTGCAACGAAGTCAGTTTCACTATTAACTTCGATCATAACAGCTGATTTTTCATCACCAACAATAGCGATTAATCCTTCAGCAGCAATTCTTCCAGCTTTTTTAGCAGCTTTAGCAATTCCGTTTTCACGTAATCATTCAATAGCAGCTTCAACATCTCAGTTTGTTGCTTCTAATGCTTTTTTACAATCTGATAATCCAGAGTTAGTTCTTTCTCTTAATTCTTTAATTAGGTTAATGTTTGACATAATTATTCCCCTCTTAATTCTTCGGTTTGTTGTCTAACTCTTCTTGGTTGAGCTTGTGATGTTTGTTTCTTTTGAACTCCTTGAAATTCAGGTAAAACAATTTTTTCATCTGGTTGGTAAGCAAATAATTCCTTGCCACCTTGAGCTTTTACAATAGCATCAGCAAGAATTGTCATAATTAATGAAATACATTTTGCTGAATCGTCATTAGCAGGAATACCAAAATCTACGAAATCTGGGTCTGCATTTGTATCAAGGATACCAATAACTTTGATTCCTTTTCTTTTTGCTTCTTTAACAGCAATTGCATCTTCATTAGGATCAGCAACAATCATAACTTGTGGTAAACGTTTCATTGAACGAATTCCATCAAGGTTTTTGTGTAATTTATCTAATTCTTTTTGGAAAAGAATAGCTTCATTTTTAGTGTATCCTTTAAATTCGTTTTTAGCTTTAGCTTCAAGTTCTTCCATTTTTTTAACACGAGACATAATTGTTTGGTTATTTGTTAATGTACCTCCCAATCATCTTTCTGTTACATATAATGAGTTTGATCTTTCAGCAGCTTCTTTAACAGCACTTTGAGCTTGTTTTTTTGTTCCAACAAAAATGAAAGAAGCTTTCTTACTTGCTAATTTATTTACAAGCGAGTAAGCGAATTCAAGATATTTTTGAGTTTTGGTAATGTCAATTATGTGTGCACCTTTATTTTTCTTGTTAGGTACAATGTAATCTTTCATTTTAGGGTTTCAAGCATGTGCTTTGTGTCCAAAGTATGCTCCTGCTTCTAATAATTTATCCTTTGAAACAATAGGATTTTTAGGTTGTTTTTCAACTTTTTCTACTTTATTTGTCATTTTTCTCCATTTTTTAGTTTGTTAGTTTAACTTTTACTTCTAACGCCTAGCACTTTAATAAAAGCACACCCATGCGAATCCATAAAAGTAATTTGGTTTAATTCAAATTTTAATTAGTATTAAATATATTTAATACTTTTTTATTTTACCATATAAGTTGTTTTTTGGAAATTCATTTTACTTAATGCTAGAATTTTATCTAAAAAAATAAATTAGTTGATTTATAGTACTTTTTTTCATTAAAAATATTACTAAATTGTAATATATGATATAATTGGCACATGAAAAAATTAACTAAATTTATATTTTTGGGTACACTATCAATGAGTTTTATACCTTTTATGTCAACAAGTTGTTCACAAAACGAAACTAGAAAAGTCGATAAAGTGACTCCTGCTGTGATCAATAAAAATAATGAATTAAATTCTACAGTTAACCAATTTAATGAATTATTGACTCAAATATTAGAAGGAGATACAGAGTTAACTTCATCAATAAGAAATATTGAAAAATTTATTTTTGAAAAAACCTTTAATCAAGAGTTAAACAAAAAAGATAATAATATTTACAATGCGTATAACGAATTTAAAAATTCTTTAGGTGAGTCATTTAATGATAATAAATTCAATAAAATAAAGCAAGAAATTTATAGAGAAGTTTTACATTTATCTGAACATAATAGAGAAAATATTTTGATACAAATTCAAAATATTAAAAATTTTAATAAAGCCTCTAATTATGATGATTTTATCAAAAGAATAAATTTAAATCAAGAACCAAAAAATGAGGAAATTCAAAATCATCAGTTAAAAATTTATAAAGCATATGAAAATTATGTCTTTGATAAAAATTACTATGAGAATATTCAGTTAAATCATAAAGATCATGAGGGTCATGATCATGAAAATGAAAATCATATTGATGTCGATGGTCAAGAAAATCATAGTCATGGCTTAATTAATTTAATAAAAGACATTGATTTAGCTATTCAAAATACCTTGAATAAATTTAATTTTGATGAATTATCTGATAGCTTGAATGAGGAACAATTAAATAAGCTAAATAACTTAAAAAATTCAGTAAAAAGTTTTATAAGAATTTACGAACAAAATGATTTAAACAAGTTAGTGAACAAATTAATTGAATATGTTAATAAAATAAATAATCTTTCAAAAGAAATTTCCAATGAATTACTTAAATAACTAATATAATAGATTTATGAAAAATTCAAATAGATTATCAAATAAGAAAAAATATTTAAATTATGTAGAAAAAATGAAAGATGCAACTAAGGCTAATAATGCTTTGATCTACTTGATATTTGTATTTTTAGGTGTTATTTGTTTGGGAATTGGTATTTACAATACTGTTACAATCAAATTTAATAACATTGATTATTTTGCACTAAGCTTTGCAGTTGTTTTATTACTTTCAGGATTATTATTTCTAGTATATGGAGTAATTTTAACTATTACAACTTGAAATTTTATTTCTAGTAAAAATCACAAAGAAAAGCTTAAATGATTTAAAATAATTAGAAGATTCTTATTTGATTTTAACAATTATGACTATGAAGAAATATTTAAGAATGAGTTGCAAAACCCTGAGTTTGATATAGTTAAAACTGAAGAAGACATTTATAAAAGACTTTTTTAATTTTTCAAAAAAATAGTATGATTTTTAAGCATTGGTTGACAGCTGTTATTTTTAATAATAGAGGAAAGTCCGCGCTAGCACAGGCTGAGATGCCTGTAGTGATCATGCCAACATTAATAAGGTTGGGGTAATTAAATTACACGACTAGCACCACAGAGACGAGAATTGTGAAACGGGTAAGCTCCATGAGCTAGAAACTCAAATTAAGGTAGAGGAATCTAGATTCGGGAATTGAACCGATATAGAAGTTTATAACTAGATAAATTGTCAACACCTATATTAATAGGTACAGAACGCGGCTTATAGATGCAAAAAATGGCTTATGCCATTTTTTATTTATAGAGTAAAATAATTATATGAAATATAAAGTAGGCGAAATAGCATATGGTAAAGTTTTTGAAATTCAAAGTGATTACATTATTGTCAAAACATTAAATGAATGGGTATTTAAAATTTATTTATCAGATATTTCTGATTGAAAGAATATTGATCTAAATAAAATTTTTAATGTTGGTGAAATTATTAATTTCATTATTAAAAGTGTAAACCCATCTAAAAGAGGTATTGGAAACTTTAAGGCAAATCATCCTAATTTTTTGAGAAGTCCGTTTAATCATGAAATTTTAGAAACAGCTGGTCATTTTGATAAATTAAGAAGACATAGTCTTAACGAAATAGGTCTTTATGAGCATAAAAATATCAAAGTCAAAAATAATAAATAATATTGAATTTAACCCAAAAATTATGAATCAAATAAACGAAGTAAATTCAAAATTTAAAAGCAAGAACTTTTTGAATAGTGATTATTTCGAGTTTATGGAAATTGCATCTAATGTGAATAATAAAAAAATTTCTCAAATTATTAATTGTTTAAATGAAATTATTGAAAATAAAACTCAGACACTTGTTGTTTATTCTAACAATAGGGTTGAACATAATATAAATCTAATTAAAAATTATTTGTATAGTAAGTCAAAAAAATGATTTAATTCCACTATTGAGATAGTTTTTTTAAATTCAGATGATAATACTGAAAAATACAATAAAAATTTGGAATTTATATTAAATAAAGTATCAAAATTTAGTTTTATTATTATTAGAAATGAATTCAATTTATATGAAAATACAAGCCGTTTCAAAGATTTTATTAAATTATTTACAAATAAATTAGGATTTGAATATTTCGGAAATAATAGTTATCTTTTTATACCTTCAAATTCCACTAAATTTATCAATGAGTTTTCATTAAATAGTAGGTTCATTTCATTAATTAGCTCTAAAATTTCAAGAAATTTATTTTATTTTACTGATTATATGTTACTTCTGTATGCATTTGCTGGCGTCAATATTTATGAATTTATTAAAGGTTATAAAACCTGTTTTGCACTTAGCAATGAGGATTTTGAAAATAATTTGCCTCTCGAAATTGCATCACAGCTTTATTTTAATCTGACTAGAAAAAATGAGTTTAATTTAATTTTCTTAGCTTACAATTCACCATCATTAAAATTGTTAATAAATGATTTAACACAAAATTTAAATTACATTGATTCATCAAATTTTTATGATAGGTTTGAATTACCACATAATATTTACCAAAATTATCAAATGTTTTTAGAGTACAACAAAAATAAATCGGTTCTATTTTTTAACTTACTAAATGAAAAAATAGATTACCAAATTAGTCCGGAAGTTGATAATGACTATCTAGGTCAAAACATTATTATAAATTCTCTTGAACAGCTCAATAATGACGTTTCGAATTTATTTATAGATAGTTTAAGTTTTAATAATTCATATACTCAGTCTCTAATTGTTGAAATATACAATAACGATCATTATCATTTAGGGTATATTCTTAGTTTAAATTCATTAATTCTTGTTTATCTTTCAATTTTTAATAATGTAAGTGCATTTAAAAAATAAAAAACTCAAGTTGAGTTTAATTATGCAAAAACCACAAAAGATAATCAAAATATAAATATTGTAATTCCAAAAAAGATCAATGTTGAAATCGCATCGGTTAATGTCGTAAGAATTGGTGCGGACATAACAGCAGGATCTTTTTTTAGTTTTAGAGCAAAAATTGGAATAATTGTACCTAAAAATTTAGCTAAAATTATGACTAATCACAAGGCTATGGATGAAGCCAAAATCATAAAAACAATCGAAATTCTTTCTTCATTATTTAGTAAATCACCAGAAACTAAAAAGTAAATACTCAATCTTAATACATTCACAAAAAATAGAATAAATCCAACAATAACAGAAATGTTAAATTCTTTAAGTATTACTCTTTTTATATCTTTAGCTTCAATTTCCCCTAGAGCTAAGGAACGAGTTATAGTTGTTGAAGATTGCGATCCTGCATTTCCTGCTGCACCAGAAATAACTGGTATTAACGAAACAATGATGGCAGTTGATAAAGTAACTCCTAACGACTTAATAAAATTCTCTGAAATGTCAGTAAAACTTTGGATAATAAATTGGCTTAGTGTAGCCGAAACCATTAGAACAATAAGTCATAAAATCCTTGACTTTACAATACCTAGTACAGTTGTTTTAATATATGATTCTTCTTTATCTTCTATAGTAATACCAGCCATTTTATACATATCTTCAGTTGCAGAATTACGAACAATATCAATAACATCATCAGATGTAATCATACCAACAAGACGATTATCGCTTGTTACAACCGGAAGCGATGACATGTCGTGTTCGGCGAATATATTTGAAGCATGCTCAGTATCATTGTGAGCATATACCGAAGGTACAGCTGAATAAAGTGACTCTATTTTTTCATTTTCATTAGCAAAAACAATTTCTTCTAAAGAAATAGAGCCAAGAAGAACACCTTTATCATCGGTAACGAAGAAATAGTGTGATAGTTCAGCATTATTCTTTTTATAATCACGTTTGATTTTATTCAATGCTTTTTTACAAGTATAATCAGCCTTAATAGTTGAAATATCAACTGACATGATACTTCCAACTTGATCTTCTTTATATTTTAAAATGTTATTAATTAAATTTCTTTTTTCAGGCGGTGTTTCAAAAAGTATTCTTTTTTGAATATTAGCTGGTAGATCTTCAATAACGTCTGCAAGTTCGTCACTTTGAAGTTCTTGAAGTATCTCCATTCCTCACTCTTCAGTAAAGCTAGTTGCTAATTTTGTTTTAACATCATCTTCAAGATAGCTAAATAATTCAGCAGCTTCATCTCTTTTTAAGACCCTTAAATAAAATAATTGATCTTCTAGTGAAAGTTGTTCAAAGCAACTTGCAACATATGCAATTGGATATTCATCAAGGAATTCTCGAGATAATTTTACGCTCTTATTTTTTACCAAACTTTGTAATTCTTCGAACATTTGATCAATATTGTTGTCCATATGACCTCCTTGAAGTTTTTAGTTAAAAAACTAGTATTTACTAGTCTTTTAAATATTTAATTAATTGCTCTTGAAACTCTTCAAGTTTTATGGGAACAATGTTTCCATTTTTAGCAATTGAAATAGTACCTGTTTCTTCAGAAACAACTATAGTTGTAGCATCACAAATTTCACTAATTCCCATTGCTGCTCTATGTCTAGAACCATATTTATTGTCCATACTTTTTCTAGTAATTTTATAGAATGTTGATGCATAGTAAATCTTATTATTTCTAATAACCACAGCTCCATCATGTAATGGACTTTCTTTATTAAAAATCGAAATTAGTAGAGAGCTTGAAATATTGGCATTTATAATAACTCCATCAGTTCTTAAATTGTCAATATTATCACTGTTCTCTATCGTAACAATAGCACCAACTTTATTTTTGCTAAGAAAGGCAACCGCTTCTCTTAATTGGTTGATAAGTCTAACTTGAGTACTTCTTCCTAATTTGTCATATTTACTTTTCATCATTTTTGATTTAATAAGCTCAAGTAATTTTGGTAAACCAACCAAGATTAAAACAAAAGAAACCAAAGCAGTTATAATAATTAACAAAATTAATTGAGTAGTTTCTAACATTTTTCCAGTTGACACACTTGCAGTAGTCACTGTGCTTGAAACATCTTTAAGTACATTAACTAACATGAGACCTCCTAAACTAATTAGTAAAGAAATGAACAAAAGCAAATGCTAAAACTATTAATGATAAAACTAATAAACTACCTAGAATTTTAAATAATAATTCATGTCTATTGCTTTTTCTAACATAACTAGATGCATTTGATTTATCATTAACTTTAACTGTAACATCTTTGTTATTTAATTCAATTTGATTCTGTTCATAATCATTTTTAAGAGCTTTTTTTCTTGCTTCAATTAATTCGTTGTTGTTCATTTTTCTCCTAAATATATAAATTATACTAAATAATTTATTATGAAATTTTAATGGTTTGTATTTGTTCTTTGATTAGTTTATCTTCAAGAGAACTAATCATATCCAATTCTTCTTCTAATTTTATAACCGTTTCTAAGTCAGGTTTAGTTACAGGTTCTTTTGGAGCAAAAAGCTCACATGTTTCGTTTGCTTTAATAATCGACGTTTCATAAGTTCCAATTCTACGAGCAATATTGATTATTTCGTTCTTATCATAACTTAATAATGGTCTAAGAATTTGCATTTCGGTGCTTTTACCTATAACAGCCATAGATTCTAAGGTTTGTGAAGCAACTTGTCCAAGATTATCACCATTAGAAAGAGCGATAATTCCTTTATTTTTAGCTATAGATTCAGCTATTCTATAAAAACTTCTTCTCATTAGAGTAATTTTGTAACTTTGATTTGATGTTAAAGCTAAATAATTCATTAATAATGTATAGTTTGCTAAATGTAAGTAACTTACACCTTGATATTTGCTTAAAACTTGCACAAAATGTTTCATTTTGTTTACTGTTTTTTCATCAGTGTGAGGAGGTGTTATAAAACTAAGAAACTCAATTTTAAGTCCTCTTTTCATTAATTGCAAGGCTGCAACAGGACTATCTATTCCACCACTGAGTAAATGCATAATTTTTCCACTTGATCCAACTGGCAAACCGCCTATTCCTTGGATATAGTCTGAGAAAATGTATACATTTTTTTCTCTTACTTCAATATAAAAAGTCTGATCTGGATCATGTACATCAACTTTAAGATTAGAATTTTTTAATACATGAGCACCTAAAATATTGTTGATTTCGCTTGAATTGATAGGATATTGTTTGTAATGTCTTCTAGTTTCAATCTTAAAAGTTTTACTTTCATCTCTTATAAGCATTAAAACATTTTTTTTGATTTCTTCCATTTCGTGAGAACATACTATAACAGGCGAGTATGAACTAATTCCAAAAATATATTGTAGGTTATTAATTGTTTCTTCTGAATAATCGGTGTACATTCTATCAAATTGTACGTCCACTTTTTGGTTTAAAATTCTTTCTGCATTTTGTTTTAAGCAGTTAGTAAAAAATTTTCTATTTTTTTTCTTTAAGACTAGCTCACCATATCTAATTAAAATTTTGCTATACATTGTTATGTCTCTCTTTCTTTTGATAAATTTCTAATATTTCTTTGAAAGCTTGATTATATTTTTTATCATTATATAAATTTATAGCATTTTCAATAATTTCATTATTAATTGTAGAGTTTTTTAATTGGTTTATTCTATCATATATAAACTCAAATGAATCTTTATATCATCTTGCTTGCGAATATAAATTAATTATATAAATTAGTTGGCTTTTTCATGCATCCATTATAGAGTTTATTTCATCAACTTCAATAAATTTATTATCAAGTGCTTTAGAATATGCTAAATGAATTTCCTTAAGTTTATTTAGTTCTATTTCACTAACTTCATTTTCAAGAATATCTACATTTAATAATTGATAATAAAGTGATTTAGTGTTTTCAAAATATTCTATAAAATTCTGTTTTACTTGATTATCTTTTTCTTTATTTGTTATATTTTCTTCAACTAATCTTAACGCCTGCGAACAGTTGTTTAAGAAAAAGTTTATATTGTTAAATAAATCTTGGTAATTCTTATCATCACACTTTTGTATAATTTCATATGATTTATTAATATTCTCAAATAATTCATTTATTTGATCCTTAACACTTAAATCAAATTTAGCAAGTTTTACATATTCATAAATTTCTTTGAAAACTTCAAAATAAACTTTGATATTTTCTACTATTATTTTCTTGTTATTTTTATTTGTATAAAGTTCGAAAATTAGTTTATAAATTTGTCTTAATTTCTTTTCTGTTGATTCACAATTTTCCACTTTTAAGTTTTTTTGTAGTTTAATAATGTCATTTTTCAAATTAGATAAATATATATTATTTTTGTTATTTTTTAATACATCTGGCAAATTATTGTATAACGATCATTCAAAATTTGCCGCCTTATCTATTCAAATTATCAATTGATGCATCTTATTTTGCAAATCGTTGATTATAAAATCAAGGTTATCAAAATCCGCTGATACTTTTTTATTTTCAACGGTATTTAATTCTTGTGAAATTAAATTTATTTGTTCTATAATATATTCAAATGAATTAACTAACTTAAATCGATTTAAGTTTGAATATTGTCTTAAATTAGTAATTATTTCATACATTTTTGATCATATTTCATCAATTGTATTTCATTTCTCATTCAATTCTTTTGAAATGTCGAAAAACTTAACTGTTAGTTCATCTAACTTTTTGTTATTCGCAACGATTTTTTTGTAATTTTTAACTAAATTGGACAAATTCTTAATCGAGTATAGCTCATTCATTTTTTGATAAATTTCTTTAATAACATCAGTTTCTAAAATAATATTTCTATTTAACTCTGACAGCTCTTTGTAGGAGATAATTGAATCGTTTTTTCTTTTCCGTACATTTTCAAATCTAGTCATAATATTACTAATCTTTTGGACTTTTTTATTTACCGAAGTTTTAAGATTATTAGTTTTTTCATAAATTAACTTCACAACTAACTGTAACACTAAATATACTATTGCAGCAAGTAAAACTGCAACAGCAACTGATATAATAGTTATAACTACAATTTTTATTGTTTCAGACTTAATTGAAGTGTTATTAGCAATTTCAAAAAGTTTATTTTTAATGTCCATATTTAGCTTCCTCTTATGTTTTAAAATAATTATATAAAGATTAGTAAAAAAATGAAAATATTATAAAATATTTAAGCATAAATACAGCGGTTTATTATTTTTAGAATTGATTTTGTTAAACAAAGTGAAAAGTAGAAGAGCTGAAAATTCGAAATCTTAAAATAAAATCAACTAATTAGGAGTAAACACCTTTATGCAGAAAGAGGAAAAAATGTCAAGATATACTGGACCAGTATTCAAAAAATCACGTCGTTTAGGTTACTCTATCTTAGAAACTGGTAAAGAATTTGCTAAAGGTAGAAAAAGAACATATGCACCTGGTCAACATGGAAACAAAAGAGTTAAACTATCTGATTATGGTTTACACTTATATGAAAAACAAAAAATTAAATTTGTTTTTGGAATTAACGAAAAACAACTTAGAAAAGTTTATGTTAAAGCTTCAAAAATGAAGGGTGTTACAGGTACAAATTTAATTCAATTACTTGAAAGCCGTTTAGATAACTTAGTTTACAGAGCTGGTTTTGCCACAACAAGAAAACAAGCTCGTCAATTAGTTAATCACGGACATTTCACATTAGATGGTAAAAAGGCAGATATTCCATCAATCAGTGTTAAATTAGGTTCAAAAATTGAACTTAAAGAAAAATCAAGAAACAATATTCAAATTAAAGAAGCTTTAGAAAATTCTAACGCATCAGCATGATTAACAAGAAAAGATTTCACAGTTACTTATGATCGTTTACCAGAGCGTAATGAAGTTCACACAGAAATTAAAGATGCTTTAATTGTTGAGTTCTACGCTAAATAGCATTAAGGGAGTAAATATGAAAAAAAATATTCATCCACAATATCACGAAGTTAAAGTAACTTGTTCAACATGCCAAAGAGAATTTGAATTTCGTTCAACTAGAAAACAATTTACAGTCGATGTTTGTTCTGGTTGTCATCCTGTTTACACAGGAAACAGAGCAAAAGTTAAAGCTACAGGTAGAATTGATAGATTTAACAGAAGACTTGAAAAAAAACAAAATTAATTTAATTTATAAAACACCAACAAGTAAACTAGCACAACGAAAGTTGACAAAAAATTATTTTAAGACATCATTGCAAATTACTTTGGTGTTTTTTTTTTTTTTTTTTTTCGCTTTGACAATCTACAATTTTAGCATTCTCATAAAAGAATATATTACTAACAAAGCAATTTGAACTACCTACTTTTAAAGTAGTAAAATTATATTGAGATTAAATTTACCAAAAAATAATACTAGGAGATGAGAAATGTTAAGAGAAAAACAAAATGATAGAGTGAGACGGAAGAAAAAAGCAGCTTTATGAATTTTACTTCTAGGTTCAGCTGGTTTAGCTGTCACTGTTGCATGTTTGCATACAACAAAGTTAACATATTCAAAAGAACAAGAAACTCTTAAGACAACTATAAAAAATATAGAAGATAAATTAAATGAATTTAAGAGCGATGATAACTCAAGCACAGAATTAGATGAATTTAAAAAATCTTTAGAAGAGGCAAAGAAAGTTGCTAATTCGAATACTGATGATTCAGAATATGTAAATACAAAAAAAGATATAACTGACAAGTTTAATAAAGTAATTTCAGAACAATTAGCAAATCAAAAAAATAAATTGAATAACAATATCAAAACAACCAATGATTTGATAAATAACTCATTAAATTCAGAGATTTATAAAAATATTGTAGATGAATTAAAATCTTTAATTGATAACTATAATCCTCTTATAAAAAATGAAGAAGCAACCTATACTGAATTAGTTAAAGCCAACAAAACTATTGAAGAAGCTGTGAAAAATGCGGAGGAACAAAAAAATAAAATAGATAATTCAAATTCTAACAAGGACAAAGATTATCACTTAAAAATCGAAGAAATAGAAAATAAAATAAACGAAATTAAAAACAATATTATAAACAACAATAAAGAAAACAATGATGAAAAGCTAAATGAGATCATTAAAGATTTAGTTGATTTTATTGATCAAATTGATGGTAAAATAAACCAAATAGATCCTGATAAAATTGACGAAAAAAAGAAAGAACTAGAAAATTTAGTTATCGATACACAAAACAAATTAGATTCATACAATAAAGAGAAAGAACAAAGTTCTGATAAATATAATGAAATAATTTCAGAAAAGGATGAAATCAGTAAAAATCTTACAGAAAAAGATCAAGATTTAAAAAATGAATTAGATCAGGCTTTTTCTAAATTGCCTACACCAGAAGAGATTAAAGATAAAACACTTTCAGAAATTGAAGAAAATATTAATAAAGCCGAAAATATTTTGACTGACATTAAAGACCGATTAGGAAATAACGGTTCAAGCAATAATAATTCAGGATATCAAGAAAAAATACAACAACTAAAAGATAAAATCGCAGAAATTAAAGAAAACATCCTTAATCCAAACAAAAATAGTAATGATCCTAAAGTGGATGAGATATTAACTGATTTAACTAATTTAGTGAATTCTTTAGATGGTAAAGAAAGTACTTTAACATCTCAACAAATCAACCAAAAAATTACAGAACTTATAACTTTAGAATCCTCTACTAAAGAAAAGTTAAATGAATACAATAATCAAAAAAATAACAATTTAAATCAATATAATAATACGCATAAAGAAAAAGACGCCTTATCAGTAGAATTAACAAATAAAGAATTCTTAGATTTAAAAAATGAATTAGATCAGGCTTTTTCTAAATTGCCTACACCAGAAGAGATTAAAGATAAAACACTTTTAGAAATTGAAGAAGCTATTACAAGAGCAAATGCTGAAATAGAAAAAATTAAAAATAAAATTATTGGAATTGAGAATAAGAGAAACGAAATAAACAATACACATGATAATATTTTAAAAAATGAGCTTAACAAATACGAAGGTCTTGATATCAAAGAACAGTTAAAATCTAAAATAGATGAATCAATAAAAAATGTGGATAAAACCACAAATATTGATGAATTAAATAGAAAATTAGAGGAGATTAATTCTGCATTAAAAAGGGCAGAACAAGATAAAAAAGAGTTTGATGCTGCAAAAAACAACCTCAATGAAATGGTATTTAACGCAAGTAAAGAAGATGTATTCAAATATGTATTATTTAATGGGTTATGAGATGAAATGAAAACGGTGTTGGATGAGGTAAATGGTAAAACATATAGAAATACATTTGAAGTTGAAGCAAGTATATATCAAGTGGACAATAAGTACAAAGATTTGGTAATGAGAAAAAATGAAATATTAGAAAACGCTATTAATACTGAAACTAATGAAATATACTCAACATTAGGTGATGACTTATCTAGTTTAAGTATGGCAAGTGATATAATCGACGAACTTAAAGCAAAAGTTGATAATGAAAATGAATCTGAAAAAATTGTGTACTATGAGAATTTAGTAAACATTAAAGAAAACGCAAAAGAATATGCTAAATACTTGAATTTATTTAATGATATAGAATTTAATTCTAATGTTCTTAACGGTAATACTTCACCAATAGAATTTACTAAATTAAATACACCTTTAGCAGAAACATTCTATAATTATTATCTTGAACAAAAATCATATATTAACCTAGTTAAAACACCAATTGAATTTAACAAAAATATAAATACAGTTGTTAATAATTTGAAAATAAAATACGAGGAATACAAAAAAACTCGTAATATTAACTCAATTAACATGATTTATGATTGAAGGTACAAAAGTCTTTCACTTAACCGAATCGATATATATGAAATTCAAGAAGAAAAAGATAAAATTAAAAAATTATTTGAGGAAATGCATTCAAACAATGAAAATCTTACAAGTGATGAAATATATCAAAAGTGAGAAAGAATTACTAATGAGTTATTTAATATTTATGTTCCAAAATCTCAAAAACTTGATAGTGACATTAAAGAAAATAGTAACATTGATTTAAATAAATACACTAAACTCAATAAAGAAATACAAGACTTATCAAAAGTAGAAAATAATCCCAAAATAAATACATATAACTTAATTTATTCATATTATAGTTGTTTAACTCAATATAGTGCATCTATGGAATCTGTAAAATTTATAAGTAAAATTACAGAAACAGAAAACTTTATAAAAGATTCACTTGGTGAAAATGAAAAATATTCATCAATAAAACAAGAATTACAATCAACTCTAACAAAAGTAAAAAATGACTTTGACCTTTATAATTACAGATCTCAAAGTGAATATAAAAATAGAACTACAACATTAGAATATGCATTAGAACGTGCAAAAAAGCAAAAGTTAGAAATAGATAACAAAGCTTAGTTAATTTATTAGTTATGAATATAGAATCTAAATTAATTTTTAACACAAAATTTCATAAAAAAAATTAAGACATCAAAGTAAGTTACTTTGGTGTTTTAATTAATTTAAGCTGATTAAAAAAAAAAAAAAAAACGCCTCTTGCGTTCTTGGTGCCGTCTATAGGACTCGAACCTACGACCTACTGATTACAAGTCAGTTGCTCTACCAACTGAGCTAAGACGGCGTGGTGGAAGATAAGGGACTCGAACCCATGACATTTGCCTTGTAAGGGCAACGCTCTCCCAACTGAGCTAATCTTCCAATGGCAGTCTGTACGGGGATCGAACCCGTGTATGCATGGATGAAAACCATGTGTGTTAACCGCTTCACCAACAGACCAAATATAATGGCGCCGATTATTGGGATTGAACCAACGACCAACTGGTTAACAGCCAGCTGCTCTACCGCTGAGCTAAATCGGCACTTTTTATTGCACGTTGCTGTGCTTTAATATTTTAACACATTTAAGCAAAATCCAAACAATTTTTAAATATTTTTTTGATTAAATTTTGTTTGTGTTAATTGAGTAAATTATATACTAAAAAATAATTATTCAACATCTTTTGATATAAATAAAACAGATTTATTAAAACTATATAGTTTTTCCTTCACAATATTCATACCATTTGGTATTATAATCATATTTCTATTATCAGTTTCAATAATTACATTACCATTTTTATTTAATAAACTTTTTTTATTAATTAATTCTAAACATTTATTGATCAATTCATAATCTTTAAATGGTGCATCCATAAAAATAAAGTCAAAAGTTTGATTATTCTTCAACAAATAATCATAACAATCAGTTAGAACAACTGAAGCATTATCGATTTTTAATTTATTTAAATTATTATTAATAATTTTATACGCTTCTTTATCTTTTTCTAAACCAATAGCATATTTAGCTCCGCGGGAAACAGCTTCAATAATTCAAGCACCACTTCCGGTAAATAAATCTAACACTACTGAGTTTTCTAATTCAAAATGAATACTAGAAAAAATCGCCTCGCGCACTTTCTCAATAGTTGGCCTTGTTGTTTCTCAACTTGGTCTATCAATATAGTGATTTCTATACTTTCCTGAAATTATTCTAAGTCGATTAATGACTACTTTTTCTTTTTTATTTTTCATACAAAGAATTATAAAACTAATTAAAATAAATAATCCTAATATTTAATTCTTAAATTTAAAATATAAAAATCATATGTTTTCACACATGAAAATTAATTGGAATTAATCGTATCTTTTAAGAAATCTGATTTTTTTAGCATAATTAAGATAATCATTAGTAAACTCTTCTCAAGTTGTTACCTTTAAAATCAGCTTAGAAAGCATTTTAACATCAGATTGGGCATTATGATGTATCCCTTGGATATTAAAGTGCTCACATAAACTTTCTAAATTTCATTTTTGTAAGGTTGGTAACTTGTTTCTAAAATAAGTTAATGTATCAAAGATTATCATATTAGGTACTTCGATACCCCTTAATTTTAATTCATTTGCTAATACAGCGGCATCAAAAGGAGCATCATGAGCAACAAAAATATAATCTTCAGTGAAAAATTCAGATATTTTAGATCAATGATAATCTAATGTTTTTGCCTTTAACAAGTCTGATTCAGACACATTGGCTGCATTATATGAAAATGGATTAATTTTTTCTCTATTTGGTTTAAGATAAAAATTAAATGATTTAAAATATTTGTAATTTTTCACAACTAGAAAAGAAATTTGCACCGGATTATTTCTTGAATCTCAAGTTTCGAAGTCAATAATAACAAAGTTGGCTGGTAAATTACATCTTAAGTTCATAAATTCTTTAATCGTATATTCATATTTATTTGATAATTTGGAATTATCTTTGCTCTTTATTACATGTTTTGATAATTTTTGCTTTGTTTTAGTTTTTACTATACTTAAATTGTAGTTTAAGTTTGGATTTATTAAATTAGTTATTGTATCAATGTTGTAACTTTTAATGTTTACGACATTATTTCCAAGACACTTTTGGATAAACTCTTCATCATTTATTTCAGTTAATTTATTATTTGTTATATACTCAAAAATCATTTCAATGATTTTCTTTGTATTTTCTACACTCACTTTTAATTCAATTGCTGAATTATTTTTGATGTTATACAATACATATGAAAATTTAGCATATTTCTTGTTTTCTTGACATAGTAAATATTTATAGAAAATCAATTGAAGAATATGTTCTGTAGATAATTCGTTTACAAATTTAAGTTCATATACAATTTTCTTTCTTTTATCAATTTTGTCAATTTTACCTAAAATTAGGGTATCATTAATTTTAGTTGTTACCAAATATTCAAGTAATTTAGTGTTCTTAATAACTTTTTTAAGAATTTTAACAACTTCATCAATTATCACTTTAGTTAGAAACCCACAATCTTCATGTTTAATTTGCATCATGGATACTTTATCCTGTGTTAGTATCCAATTAAACACAAATGATATGTAACTCAAATCATTAACTGATGCGTTTTTTTAATAACTTTATGTATTAACGAATTAAAATAATATTTATTAGATAGAATATATCTAACAAAATATGAATTATTGAATATCATATTAATTTTTAGGAGCTTATTGAATTCTCTTTTAAATTTTCTTCTTTTCTTAAGTGCTAAAAATATAGTCGATAATGAACTTCCTATTATTGTTTGCACTTCTTCATAAATTCTTTTAGACGATGAAGATAGTTCAATTTTGTAAGGAATTTCTCTGAAAATTTCAATTTCATTTTTATTTAATTTTAGAAAGTTTTCATATATTTTATAATCAAACATTTCCTTAGCTTTTTCAATAATGGAAAGTGGTAAAAATTTAACCATATCGGTAACAATTGCAAATTGTTTATTGATATCTATATTAGTTTTATTCATAATTTTTATATTGTTATAAATAGTTAAATTCATTTCTTCGACGTAACTCGACGAATTAAGTCATTTTTTATCTATGAAATCAAAATATTCGTTTGTTATATCATGCATTATATATAATTCTGATGAGGCTCTAGTCAATGCCACATATATTTCATTATCTGGGATGCTAGTTCTTTCCTTCTTTCCAAATTTGTAGTAAGAAGCATCAAAATTAAATAGAAATACATTTTTTCTTTCCATACCTTTTGTTTGATGTATTGTAGAAATAACCAATTTGTTTTTAATTAAATCCCTATCGTTAATTCTATCTAAATCATTTTTAGTAATAAAAAAATAAATATCCTTATTATATTTTTCATTTAATATTAATTTAATATCTTCAATCAATTGTGAAATATAAAAATTTTTAGAAATAGATGGTGCAATTATAAAAACTTCTTCCTCACCATCTTTTAATATTTTTTCAACAATCATTTCAGCTACTTGTACGTAAGAGTGACTATCATTTGAATATCAATAACAATATTTAACCTTATCTTTAACTAATTTTCTGCCTTTGCTTTCCCTAACGCTTTTAATAATACTTTTTCCATATATTTTATTTACAAATTCACAAACTTCTTCTTTAACTCTGTAACTATTTTTTAGCTCTCTTGTAGTTCATTTATGATTATTTATAAAAACTTTCTCAGCTAGAGTTAAATATCTTGAATCCGCTTCCATAAAACCGTATATACATTGTCTTTCGTCACCAAAAATTATTAACTGGTAGTTAGGGTTCTCCATCGCATTTAAAAATTTAGTTACGATTTCAAAATATAAAGGAGTAAAGTCCTGACATTCATCAAGTATTATCAAATCATAGTTAAGTTTATATTTGTCACTTTCACTCAATTCTTTAGCTAATATCTTTATTAATGACTCATCATTTTTTACCAATGAATTAGTTACATAACCTGCAAAGCCATGAATAGTATAAACATCCAAGTTTTTTACCTTATATTTAAGAGTTCTTATTCTTGTTTCATTCATTAAATGGTTATTATATGTTAGTAATAAAATTTTCTTAGTTTTAAAAAGATTTGTCAAAATAAGACCGTAGTGGTTTTACCACTACCAGCAACAGAGTTAACTTTTACATTATAACCTTGATTAATATCACTTTCAATTTTCTTAATATCATCTGAAACAATAAAGTCACTTAAAACTTGCATATATTAAAGTATATCCTGTTTATAAAAAATATCTATAGAATCAGCAAATATGATTTTTATTAGGTATTTCTCACATATTTACAATATTATTTTTCTTAATTTATTTTGTAATATAATTTAAATAAATTTAACAATAAGTAAAGAGGTAATTATAAAAATGAGTAATAAATTAGAAAAAAAATTAGTTGCTTCAATGCAAGGGATTGCTCTTGACTCAATTAACAAAGCAGGTCAAGGTCACATTGGTATGGCTATTGGTGCTGCTCCAATTACATACACACTTTTTGGTAAACATTTAAACATAAACCAAAATGATCCAAAATGAATTAACCGTGATAGATTCGTTTTAAGTGCCGGACATGGTTCAATGTCAATTTATTCTATTATGCACTTTTTGGGTCTTTTATCTAAACAAGACATGATGGATCATAAGCACTTACATTCAAAGACTCCATCACATCCAGAAATTGATTCAAACGACTATATTGATGCTTCAACTGGACCACTTGGTCAAGGTGTGGCTATGGCTGTTGGAATGGCACTTTCGCAAAAATATCTTCAATCAAAATTCAATAAAGAAAACTTTGAAATTTTTAATCATGATGTTTATGCTCTTCATGGTGATGGATGTATTCAAGAAGGTGTAGCTCTTGAAGCAATTCAACTTGCTGGTACACTTAATTTAGATCGTTTAATTTTAATTCACGATTTCAATAATATCCAAATCGATTCACATTCTGATGAAGTTAATGGAGTTAATTTAATTGAATTTTTCAAATCACAAAATTTTGAAACATTCGTAGCAAATGTAAATGATCTTGAGTCAATCGATTTAGCAATTCAACAAGCTAAAAAAGCTAAAAAACCATCATATATCCAAGTTCATTCAGTTATTGCCGCAAACACACCAAACGCTGGAAAAAGTTCAGGACATAATGGTATTCTTAAACCTGAAGAAACACTTGAATTTAAGAAAAAAATTGGCTTAACAAACACAATTCCGTTTGAATACGATAATGATGTCTATGAATATGCACATTCACTAATGGAAAATAAAAATGTCGAATATGAAAAATGATTAAGTTTATTCGAATCATATAAATCAAAATATGAAAAAGAAGCCGAAATGATAAGTGCTATTTCTTCAAAAGAAATTAAATATGATTTAACAGGTGTTGAATTTACTGAAACAAACGTACCAACAAGAAACTACATTAACACTATTATGAAATATATTGATAAAAACTTTGATAGTGTTGTTGGTGGTTCGGCTGACTTATCTGCAGCTACTAAAGTTGCTTTCTCTAAACAACTAAATTCTGAGTCAGGAAAAAATATTAAATACGGTATTAGAGAATTTGCTATGGCAGCAATTAATAATGGTATTTATTTAGATATGAACCTCAAAACTGTTGACGGAACATTTTTAGCCTTTGCTGATTACATGAAGGCAGGTATTAGACTTGGTGCCTTAATGGAAATTCCATCAATTCACGTATTTACACATGACTCATATCAAGTTGGTGGAGATGGACCGACACACCAACCATTTGATCAAATTCCAATGTTACGTGCTATGTCTAATGTTAAAGTTGTTCGTCCATGTGATGAGTTTGAAATGTTAGGAGCCTTTCAATATGGATTAAATAGCAAGAAAGATCAAATCGCTATTATTGGATGTCGTCAAAATATCAAATCATTCAACGCTATCAAAAAAGGTTCTTTACCAGCTGCTTACGTAATTAAAAATCAAATTAGTTATGATTTAAGTATTTTAGCTAGTGGTTCTGAAGTACAACTTGCTGTAGAAGTATCAAACTTACTTGAAGAAAAAAGAATTAAAGCTCAAGTTGTTTCAGTACCTGTTCTTCAAGACCTAGTAACAAACGAATCATTAATAAAAACATTAGGATTAAATAGCAAACCAATCTATGCAATTGAAGCAACTAGTGATTCAATGTGATATCGTTTAGCAAAATACAATAAATTTGATGCATTTTTAGCTGAAGGATACGGTTGATCAGAAGATGGTCAAAAAGTTTATGAATTAAAAGGATTTGAAGCAAATAAACTTGTTGAAAGAATTCAAGAATTCCTTAAATAATTAAAATTTTTAAAGTCGACTAAGGTCGATTTTTTTATATTCAAACATAAAATAGAATCTAATATTTCAATTATCTAAGGTAATAATTCCATTAATTTTTTTTCTGAAAATTTCAAAAATTATGAAAATGCCAGGAAATTTTAGAAAATAAAAATAATAGGAGCATAAATGAAATTTAATAAACGTATTTTACTTTTTTCAAGCATGAGTATTACAGGATTATTAACCACTTTATCTGTATACTCATGCAAATTTAATGAAACAAATAACAAAAATATAAAAACACTTCAAATATTAAAAGAGGATAAACTTGAGACTAATCCATATTTTTTGGATTACTCTACAGTAATGAAAACAAATATTGATTCTGATAATATATTGCAGTCTTCGGTTGCGGCACAACTTTTTAGAATTATTACTGTTAAATCACCAGAATATGAAAAAAATTCAAGTTATAAATTAAAATCGTCAGGAGTTTATGCATATAAATTTGAATTAGCCGAGAAGATTATTATCGAAACTATTAACGGAACAGAAATTGAATTTAATAACGATGACTTTGAACTTATTGACAGTAATGCCGAAATATATGAAAAAGCTATAAGTTCAAATCCTAAATCAATTAACTCAAGAGCTTTTATTCAAGCGATGAATAATGCTAAAAAAATGAAGATTAAAATTAAAGACAATGTGTATTGAGTAGATTCATCAGGAGAAAAAACTAAGTATACCATCAACGCAAAAGACTTCTGATTTTCTTATTTAAGAAGTTATTATAATGGTTTTTTCCAACGTTCTTTTACCAATCAAAATGGTGATTATAGAACTTCAATACTAATAGATTTAGAAAATAAGAAAAGACTTAATGACTTATCAAATCAAAGATTTGGTACCAATTTATTCACAAATAACCAACAATTTGAAATCCATGGTATAAGTTCAAGCAAATTTATTGAGTTTGCTGACAATTTAGAACCTAAAAATGCAGTACAAGATAATTTTTTAATTTTTGAAGAAGATGAAGATTATGCGGAAGTAAAAAATTTTATGGGTTTCTTTGATTTAATGTTAGTTAATTCATTAATTTTTAGCCCGGCACCAAGTGACTTTATCAAAGAAGAGTCAAAAACTCTTAATCAAACATTCAATAAGAACGATAAAGAAATACCACTTTATGGTTATGGAATAATAAAAGAAATCGGATTGTATTTTTACGGTGTAAATGGGTGAAAACAAAATTTATATGCTGGTCCATATATACCTAACAAAAATGCATCAGATACAAATAAATTGGTGCTTACAAAAAATAAATACTATTATGATAAAAATTTTGTTAACTCAAAGGAAAATATTGAAAGAATTGAATTAAAATACTCTCAAACAGATCCGATATTAAATTTTAACAAGATTAAAAATGACAACAATACACTAGTTAATCTACTTTCTTTAACACAAGAACAACAGAAATATTTTAATTCTAACACTAAAGATTACAAATTTATTCCTTATAAAAAATACAATAAAACAACTTCAGTTGGGAACAATGCATTTAATATAACTCCGAAACCTGATGAATTAGTTAATGTTAATTCCTCTTCAATATTAAATTCAATTGATTACAATTCAATTGCTTTTAATGATAATTTCTCCAAAATTGTTTATGGTTCTTCAATTAAAGAACTAAAGCAAGGATATCGGGGAGAATTTGATAATAAACTGTCTATATCTTCGGGTGTTTTTGAAAATAATTCAATATCATTCCGTTCAATAATAAATGCATCAATAAATTGAAATTATGTAAAAGACTCATTAAATCTTAGCTCAGATCTTTGAATAACAAATGCAGCCCCAGATGCTAAAATAGGTGGAACAAATCAAAATACCAGCAAGTTTAAAACCCTTAGAGAAGCAAAAGAAATTGTCAATGACTTGATCGTTATTAATAATGAAGGCCAAAAAATTGAACTGAATAAGCAAAATTCAAACCAACTTAAAAGTTCAAGTTTTAATATCTTACAAAAACATATGAAAAAATTGCTAGATCAGTTATTTAACAATAAATCCTTAGGTTTAAACAAGTCAGAAAATATAACTTGAATAATTTACAACAACCGTTTATTAAATCAAAATGAAATAAAAATGTATGAACAAATAATAGAAGTTATTAAAGAGATAGATCCAAGATTAAATCCAGTCTTTAATTATTTACCAACTCAAGTCGAAATTGACAAGGTATATGGTACATCTAATGGTACAGGTAATAATTCAACTTATCAATTTATTACTTATTCATATGAAAAAGATAGTTTAGCTCCTTATCTTGATAAAATTACCCATGCAATAGGTATGAGTCCATTTGCACTTTGATATAAATTCAGCAATCTCAAAGCTAATGATATATTAGCAATTAACTTCCCAGAAATAACTAGATTTAGCAAAATAATGAAAGAAAAATTCGAAGAAGGTTTTCTGAAATTAAATGAAATATATACTAAAGACAATGATAGTAACTTATTTAGAAAAATAAAATGAGATGATTTAAATAAGTTTAACTCATATGAGGAAAGAAACTTATATCTTAGAGGAATTTTAAAAACAAATGAAAATAATCAAACTGGATATACCAACTACGGTTTTGGTGGTTTAGGTTATTTATGAGACAACAATAAAAAAATATTTAAGATCGATAACATTATCGAACAGGCCAAATTTGCAAATTATTATCTAACAATAAGCACTAATGAACAATTAATCGAACTAATAAGAGAATTAAACACTTTTAGATCATTCGGTATCGACTTAGATAAAAAAATTGATTCAATTAACTTTTTAGATTACAAAATTGTAAATAAAAACTGAGTATATAACATTCCCTATAATGATGTAATTTATGTTCAAGATATCAAAATTAAATAAAAAACATTGAATATATTTTTTACTTAAAATTTTATATTCATTTATTTTCTTTATGATTTTGATATCGACTATATATGTCTTATTCGATATAAATTCTGTCACACCTCTTAAAATTAGCGAAATATGAAATGATTCAAGCACTTCAGAGGAAGTTTTATTAAAGATAAATAATGAATATTATCTAGAAAAATCAGTAATTTTTAGATTAATTAAATTTTGAGAACGTTTTTTCAATGGTCAATTAAGGAATTTTTCAACATTAAATGAGAAAATAGGAGTAAGCAATCAACTTTTAACTAATAATTTTAATTATTGGATTAAAATAAACAAATACTCATATTTTGTCGGTATTATTAGTTTAATTATTAGTATACCACTTGCATATACAATATCTTTTATTATGATTTTGAAAAAATATAGTTTAAGAGATTATCTACTTAACACTATAATTTTAATGTTTTTAAGCGTCCCGCTTATTATATCTATTCCTTTTGTTAATTTAATATTAAGTTCGTTAGGGTATGACTTTAACTTTAATAAAAATAACTTGCTAACAATGATATTACCTTTGACTAATCTAGTACTATTTAACTGCTTTAGTTTAATACAAATTTTAAGACCGGTAATGATAAATATTAGTGAGTCAAATTCATATCTGTTTTATAAGCAATTAGGTTTTAATAAACTGAAAATATTTTTTCTATTATTTTTACCACTAACTATTAGAAAATTTATGAATGCTTTACCTTTTTATATTGTTAGTATCTTTCTTTATGGTATTTATTTCGAAACTTTTTATAGCTTTCCTGGAACAATAAGTTATATTTACGGTGTAATTAGTAATTATGAAACTGACTCAATTTGTTATTTTTTCACTACTATCATCTTAACTTTTATTGTAAGTTTTTTATTTATGGACTTCCTAATTAATCTAGTAACAGTTAAGGATAAGTATGCAAAATAAAAAATTCACTCTTGCACAGCCGCATAACTTAACCCCTATGTATCATAGAAAAAGAAACTTTTTTACTGAATTAATAAATAATAAAATTTTTATATTTTTAACAATCACACTTTTGATATTAGTAATTTTTTCACTTTGTTCCTTTATTTTTAATAATAAAGTTCCTGAAATATTATTTAAACTTGGTATTGAAAAAAACATTAAAACAACCCTAATAACTCAAAACAACATAGTTGAAATTACCTATAACCCAGAGTCAAACAGTAAAATAAAAATATTAGAAGAATATCTTATAAACAACAACATAAATTATAATATCGATAAAGAAAAGATAATTCCAATATTAAGTTTTAACATAAAAGATCTACTAAGTTACTGAGATAAATTTACTTTAGCATTAGGTTCAAATAATTCGGGTGAATCAGTTTTAATTGTTAATTTACAAAAATTCAGTTTTTCAATTTTATATGCAATATCAATTTTTATAATTGAATTATTTTTTAGTTTACCAATTGGATGTTGAATATCAATTAATAAAAGGAGTTTTAAAATTTTAAATTCAACACTTGCATATTTAATCTCTATACCTGACTTATTAATTTTTATGTTTATATTGGTAATGATAAAAAATTTTCTTCTTCTAACTATAATTCTGATTCTTACTGGAATTATTAGGATGACTTATTGAACAATCCAATTTGCAATTACTGAAGTCAAAAAAGAGTATATGATAATATTAGTCAATTCAAACATGAATAAAATTTCAATAATTTATAAACATCTAATTCCAAAGATTGTCTCAAAAATATTAACTATATTTTCAGCTAGAATAGGTTATATTTTAGGTCTAATAAGTACAATAAATTTAATTGGTTTTCCAATACAATGAAATGTTTTGAACAACATAAGAGAATATTGAAAATTTCAAGTAGATAACATCCTGCAAGTTCTATTTCCTCTATTATATTTAAGCGTTTTTTTGATTAGTTTTAGAATTTGATGTATCGCAATCAGTAGGACAATCGATGTTACAAAATAGGAGAATTATGAAAAAATTTAATTTTAACGGTTATGATTTAGAATATTTTGAACAAAATACTAACAAAAATAAAAATATGATATTTATTCACGGTTTTGGATCTAATGTCAATTTTTTGATAGTCTAATTAATGAATTTTGTGATGAATATAACATTTTTGGACTTAACATGCCTGCACATGGTAATTCAGAATATGATAATAAATTAATGAATTTTGAAACATTTTGTGAGATTTTTAGGCAATTTTTGAACTTTCTAGATTTAAGAAATGTTACGCTTATTGGTCATTCGCTAGGTGGTGGAATTGCTGGTGCAAATTTAATAAATTCACATCAAATTAAAAAATGTATTTTAATTGGACCGATGAATAGAACTAGTTTAGCTAAGGTAAAAGAATTTAATGATTGCTTTTTTCCAACAAATCTCAACGAATGAGAAAAATTAATAAGACTTTGTTATTTTAACCCTGATAGCATTATTTCAAATCAAGAAATTAGAAAAAAAACTCAACAATATTTTGTTGAGAATTGCGTCCAAATTGAGTATGTCTACAAGTTAGGTAAAAATCTACCTTCAAATAAAAATATGGATTTAATTGAAAATGGATTAAACAAGTCTAATACTAAAATTGGATTATTTATCGGAGACCATGATGGAATTATAGATTTAGAAAATATAGTTCCTTATTATCAAAATGTGGTTAAAAATCTAAAAGTTTATAAAATTAATAATGCGGGACATTCAATTTGACTAGAAAATTGAAATGACTTTGTTAATAAACTACATGAATTTTTAAATGAATTATAAACTGGTGTTTACATAGATGTAACCATCGGTTTTTTTAATATCAATAACTGTAATTAAAATATTTTCCTGTGTTTCCCACTTAGTAGCATAAATAAAAAACTATCAAACACTAATTTGTTTGGTAGTTATTTTTTTATTTTGTAATCTCATTAAAAGCAAATTTAATAAGATTAAAATCTTCTCAAGATTGCTCTGTAATGTTATTTTTAATCTCTAAAGTTTCAATTAATTTTCCATCAAAATATTTTTCTGTTTCTTTAACATCTCTCATAATTGAGATTATTTTTTCGACAGTAAATTTATCATCTCCAGAAAGTCCTGTAAATTTGTTTATTTGATAAACTAAGAATTTGATCATCACTAGACTTAAAAATGAAAGACAAATATAACCTTTAATATGATTTCAAGTTGAAAGATACATTGGTCTAAGGGATAAATTTCCTTTAAGAACCCTAAAATTCTCTTCTGCTTGTCATTGCTTTGAATACAATGAAACTATATCACTTTCCTTTAGATCAAATCTATTTGTTTCGTAAATATAGTATCCATCGTATTTTTGATCTTCCTCAATTTTTTCTATATCTAAAATATAATAAGCTTTATTTTCAATTGCTTTAAAGAATCTATATTTTTTGTTAGCTGTCATATTTTCAAATAAAACTTGACCTTTTTCGTTTGCTATTTTATTAAAATTATCAATTAATTGTTCACGATCTTTTCTGTCTTTTAACGCTCTTTTTGAACTAAATGTAATTATTTGTTTTCTATAATTCCCATTATTTCTACCATTTTTATATGTCGAAACAATTTCTCTACTTTTGAATAACATCCCATTTTCTTTTTTATATCCATCTTCATTTATTACATATTCCTTGAATGCTTTACTTGAAGATTTAAGTCTATATGAAATGATGTAATTTAGTTTTTTGTCTTCTAAAAATCTTATGTTTTTATTAACACTCATCCCTTTGTCTGCGATTATTGTTACATTCTTAATTTCATATGTTTTAAGTAATTCTAAAACAAATGGTATAAATGTTTTTGAGTCAGCTGTATTTCCAAGGAAAACTTTGTAATGTAATGGTATTCCATTAGAATCTGTTACTAAACCGATTACAATTTGGTCTTCTTTGAATTTTCCATCTTTTGAAAATCCTGGTTTTTTAAAGCCTTTTCTATCGAATGTCTCGAAATACGATGTTGTTGAATCATATCATACAATCGAAATATCTCTTTTGTATGTTTCAACAATTTTATTATTTACATTCTTTAGTATTTGTTCTTGATTTAATGCTATATAATCGAGAGATCTATAAAATGAATTTTTCTTAAAACTATCTTTATTGTGTTTTAAAGATTCTTTATATGTAGCAAATACACTTATGGGATTAGTTATTTTTTGGTAAATTTGTTGAACAACAATTGTATTAAGACTAATTGATTTTGTATCGGTGCAATTTTCAAATATGTTAAAGTAATCGACCATATTTTTTATCAATTCAATACCCTTATATTTTTCATAAACTTCAGATTTTTTAACATTTTTTTGCTTAATCTTTTTATCAATTATTTCAATAATTTTCTCCTTTGTTCAGCTTAAAGGAATATCTCTTATGATTTCTTGAATTATTTTTACTGAGTTTGGTTGAAATGAGTCAAACTCTTCCTCATAACCAATTCCAAATCTTGTCTCATATCCCGAACTATCCAATCTTCTATATCCTATCGAGATATAAGTCCCTTTATTTCTTTTTGACCTAGAAATAATTCAATTTCTCTTATTTGTCTTTTTCATACCCTATATTATATCACATTAGTAGCATAATAGTATAAAATTTTATATTTATAAATAAATATAAATGAAAAAAAATCCTACATTTTCCACATTAAGTGGGAAATGTAGGAAATGACTTTGTTAATAAACTACATGAATTTTTAAATGAATTATAAACTGGTGTTTACATAGATGTAACCATCGGTTTTTTTAATATCAATAACTGTAATTAAAATATTTTTGTCGTATTCCCTAATTAAACTAATTAAATCTGCTGCATCGATATACATGCAATTAGTGAAAATCATAAATTGTTCCTGTTTTGAGTAACTTCCTATGACTTTAGAAACACTAAAAGAGAATCTGCTACTACTATTTTCGTAAATAGTATTGAGTAATTGTTGATATTCTTTTGCAAAAATTTGTACTTGAACTGTCTTGTATCTAGGGAAAATTAAATTAATGCAAACTTGGAAAATAGCCATCATTCCTAAACCTGCTAAGAAGTTAGGACTAAATAGCACATCTAAAGCTAGTGTATTTTCTTGAACCTGAGTTGTATCAATTTTCTCAGTATTTAGAGCTATTATTGCTGGGATAAAGTTACCTATTAAATTAGCAAAAATAAGCGAAATAACATTAAGGATTGTTAAAACTTGACCCAAATCTTTATGCTTCTTTTTTGCAATCATAGTTCCAAGTATATCAAAACCTCCAGAACAAGATTCAAGAATGAATAACGCTCCTGTAAAGACACCATTAAGACTTCCTCAAGCCAATCCATACAAAATAATTGAAACTTGTTTTGTTGCGTCTGAACTTGAATTTCAAAGTGTCATATAGATAGCGTAATCGGTAAAACCTACTGGAGAACCTTTATTTAAATTAGCAAATATAAATACATCTTCAACACTTGGAATAAATCCAATAACTAACCCAACTAAAGTTTGAACAAATAAGAACAGAATCGTAAAGTAGAAAAATCTTTTTGATAGATATTTATAACTAAGTAGTAAAAGAGGAATATTCAATATAAAGTAAAGTATTCAGAAAATTAAGTTATATCAAAAATACGATAGTTCAACTGAATATCCATTATATCTTAGTAAAAATTGGGTAAGTCTACCTATTGATTGTCCGATTGCACTTAGACCTAACTCATAAAGTCCTGTGTTTTGTACTAAAAACACTAAACAAGTACCATATAGAATACCTATAAAAATTATTAGTAAAACTTGTTTAAAATTACTTTTGTTGTTATATAACTGTGAAAAATAAAGAACTGAACTCTTAACTTTAACACGTTGGTATGCATTTTTCTTTCGAATTTTATGCTCTTGTGTGCTTTCTTTTTTAGTTTTTTTATTACTTTTATTTATATTTAAATTTTCATTGTCTTTTTTCATGTTTTAATTATATATTAAAAATTTTTACTTCTTTATTTTAAGTAAAATAAATAACAAAGTTCTCTTAATTCTGCTACTTGTATAACGTTTGGAAACGCATCTTTGTACAAATGAATCATAATCAAGAGAATCAATGTTTTTTTTAAATAAATTTTCAATCCCTTCATCCACCATTTTATACTTTCTTAGTTTTTCTGGACTATACTTTGAAATTATCTTTTGAAGTTTAGGATAGTAATCTTTAATTGTTTTTTTCTTAAATCATGATTTTGGTACAGGTGTTAATTTAGAAAAATCTTCTCCATTAAAAAACATCTCTCTAATTTTTGTTGCGCTCCCATAATGTTGATTAATTTCTAATGAGTGATAATTAACAGTTCTTTCGTGTGTAACTGGAATGATATTTAGATCATTAAAAATTATTGTTTTGACATATTCATTTGCCAAAATATCATTTGGCAACTCAATATTTTTCCCAGAAAGTTCTTGTAATGCTAAGTTTGTTGCTCTAGGAAAAGAATTGCCTTTTTGTTTTAGATATTTTTTAACAAGTGAATTGTATGTATCTAAATTGTTCTTAATTAATTTAGCACATTCAACAAAAACATTAATATCATTAGTTTCACAACCAAAAACTAGATAGTTAATTTTTTGTTTATTCAATTTTAAAATTGCTCTTTCTGCAAAAATATGTGCTGCTTGAGAAGTATCCTCTACATTAAGCGGGATTACTTTTGAAACTCCATAAGATTTTGCAATTTTTTTTCTTTTTCTAAATGATAAAATTGCTAACTCACCCCTTTGAGTATATTTTTTGCTCAAGGCAACGATTATCTTAGCATTTGGAAATTTATTTTTTACTCAATTTAATTGATAAATGTGACCATTGTGAAACGGATTATATTCAGCTATTATTCCTACTTTGATTTTCTTAGTAAACATATTATTATTGTATAATACATCTATGATAAAAAAAGATAAAAATAAAGCATCTTTTCAACCACTAATAAGTATTTTGATACCAACATATAATATAACAAAATATTTTAATGATACACTTAAGTCTATAAATAAGCAAAGCTACAAAAATATTGAAGTTATTATAAGCGATGATAAGTCAAGTGATGTTTATATTAATAAACTAAATGATATTGTCAAAAATTACAACGAACTAAACATAAAAATATATCAACAAAGTGAAAATAAGGGAGTTGCATTTGCTAGAGATTTTTTAGTAGAAAAAGCAAATGGAGATTATGTTTTGTTTCTCGATGACGATGATAGGCTTTACTCAAAAAATACAATTTTAAATATTGTGGAAAATTTAGAAGAAAAAACAGAAATATATGCAGGAAATTTTGTTTTTTCATTTGATTTAAAATCAAATGACCCTAACAAAAGTTATTACGTAAATTATCTAATTAATAATACTGTCAAAAATACTAACAAAGCAATTGATTACTACTTAAGTAAAATCACTTTTATTTGGGGAGTTTTATATAAGAAGAGTTTTTTGACAAGTAATAACATTAAATTCAGTGAACATAACCTAAGAATTTTTGAAGATATAGCATCATTGGGTAAAATTTATTTTTTATGTAAACATTTTAAATACACCAACAAACCCACAGTTAGATATTTAAGAAGAAAAAATAGTCTTTCAAACTTAAACATAGATAAATTTAACCTAAAAATGTCTTTATTAGAACAAGCATACACATTTAACAGAAAACAAATAATAAAAATTTTAGACTCAAAAAATCAACAAGATACAGATAATCTTATAAAAAAACTTGATGATGCAAAGTTTGTGGAATTTCTTAATTTATTAACTCAACATTACCTAAAATCATGTAAAAACAAACAAAACAAAATGATAGTAGAATCATTTATTAAAGATAATATTTTAAGAATTAAAAATGATCTTTTCGAGAATTCTAAGCTTAAATTATGAACAAAAAATATGTATTATTTACCTATCTTTAGTAAAATAAGAAAACAACTTAAAAATAAATAGGTTGCAAATCCTTTTTCAAAAAAGTCAGTTAATTATATTAAATTTTTATTTTTATATTTTAAAAAAGTATATATAATAGTAATGCTAATTATTAGAACCACTTGAATAAGGAGGAAAAATGGCTATTGTACCAAAACGTAAAACATCCAAACAACGTAAACACAAGAGAAGAACCCACGATGCACTAACAACACCTAACCTTGTTGCATGCTCAAATTGTACTCAATTGATCGAACAACACTGTGTATGCAGATTCTGTGGTTTCTACAAAGGAAAAAAAGTTGAAGGTTTTACACCAATCAATAATTAATTATATTAAATAATGCACCTTATAAAAAGTATTATGCATAACAAAATGCTAGTATATACCTTTTATGGGGTGCTTTTTTTGTACTTTTTTTGTTTACCTTAAAATTATCCGTTATATTAAAGTGGAGGTTAGATATGATACTGTATAGAATAGGTGAAATTATGCATATTAATGCACAAAATATAATTTTTGAATCAAGGGGAGAAGGATACTCATTAATAGTACCCAATTCATCAAGATTTAATAATAATCAAAAGGTTAAACTTTTTATATATGAATATAAAAATGATTATAATACACAAACTTATGCTTTTAAGGATTACATGGAAAGGGTTTTATTTGTTGACTTAATTTCTCTTACTGGAATTGGACCCAGAATAGCAATGAACTTGCTTGATAATGATTGAGAAAGAATAGCGAACTATATTGCATTATCAGATGTAGAATCATTAAGTAAAATACCTTATGTCCAAGACAAACAAGCAAAATTAATTGTTGTAAACTTGCAAAATAAGTGAAGTAAAATCTTAATCAAAAATAAAGAGTTAGCTAAAGACTCTAACGAAATAAATAATTTAAATGACGTTGTAACTTCATTAAAAATTATGGGATTCAAGGAAAAACAAATTAATGAAGCAATTAGCAAAATAGAAAATAAGGGTAATGTTGAAGAAATGATTCAAAAAAGTATTGAATTCATTTCTAAACAAATAAATGAAAGTAGAACTACAGCCAAGTAATTTTAATGAATTTATCGGTCAAACTAATGTAAAAAATACAATTAAGACAATGATTGAAAGTTCATTAAAGCAAGGCATTAATCTTGATCATATGTTATTCCACGGAATCCCAGGAACTGGAAAAACTTCACTAGCAGGAATAATAGCCAATGAATTGAATAGACAAATACATTATGTTCAAGCTTCAAATTTAGAGAAAAAATCTGATTTAATAACCATATTAACCTGTTTAAATGAAGGTGATATTTTATTTATTGATGAAATTCACTCTCTAAATTCTATAATTGAGGAATCATTGTATAATGCAATGGAATATTTTGTATTCGACTTAATTATAGGAGTGGATGCTAATGCAAGAACAATGAGAATGAATCTCAAGAAATTTACATTGATAGGTGCAACAACTAAGTTAAATATGATTTCAAAACCTTTCAAGGAACGTTTTGGTTATATTGCAAGGTTTAATAACTACAGTAAAAAGGAGTTGTGTCAAATTCTTAAAAATAGTGCTGAAAAAATGGAGGTAAAAATAAATGATCCAGAGATCTTTGAAATCTCGACATTTTCAAATTTTACCCCACGTATTGCAAATAATTTACTCAGGAGATGCAATGATTTTAGAATATCAATGAATAAAGATGTTATCGATCAAGAAACTGTAAAGAAGACTTTTTATAACTTAGATCTTTACAAATTAGGATTAGGTAAAGAACACGTAGAGTATTTAAAAATGTTGAGAGAAAATTTTAATGAAAAATGAGTTTCACTTGAAACAATTGCAAATTTAATGAGCATACCTAAAGAAAATATATTGATGAATATTGAGCCAATTTTGTTATTGCACGGATTATTAATAAAAAGTTCAAGAGGTAGAAAAATTAGTTCGTATGGAATTGATTATTTGCTAGATTTATAAAAAAATGCCCATAGGAGGGCATTTATATTATTAATCTTCGTCTTTTGATTGGATATTTCTACGTTTGATAATTTCATCAGAAATATTTTTTGGAGTTTTTTCATAGTGATCAAATTGCATTTGATATGTTCCACGTCCACTTGTCATACTACGTAAATCTGTTGAATATCCAAACATTTCTGAAAGAGGAACAGCAGCTTTAACGATTGTAGCTCCATCATTTCTTTGTTCTTGGTCGTTTACAAGTCCTCTACGACGTGATAAGTCACCAATAACATCTCCAATGTAATCACTAGGAACAACTACAGAAACATCCATAATAGGTTCTAATAAAACAGTTCCAATTGCATCTTTAGCTTTTGTAAGAGCTTTAGAAGCAGCAATTTTATAAGCCATTTCAGATGAGTCAACATCGTGGTATGATCCATCAAATAATGTAGCTTTAATATCAATCATTGGGTATCCTGCTAAAATACCGGCAGCCATTTTTTCCTCAAGACCTTTTTGAATTGGTTTGATGTATTCTTTTGGAATTTTACCACCAACAATTTTGTCAACGAATTCAAAACCACCATCTGGATTTGGTTCAAATTTAAGTCAAACATGACCATATTGTCCTTTACCACCAGATTGTTTGATGTGTTTTCCTTCAACTTCAGCAGTTTTTGTAATTGTTTCACGATATGAAACTTGAGGTGCACCAACTTTAGCTTGAACACCAAATTCACGTTTAAGACGGTCTACGATAATGTCAAGGTGTAATTCACCCATTCCCGCAATAATAGTTTGTCCTGTTTCTTCATCAGTGTATGTTCTAAATGTTGGGTCTTCAGCAGCTAATTTTTGTAATCCTAATGATAATTTTTCAGTAGCAGCTTTAGATTCAGGTTCAAGAGCTTGTGAAATAACTGGTTCTGGGAATACCATTTTTTCAAGCACAAGTTTCTCTGATTTTTCAGAAATTAAAGTGTCTCCAGTTGTAGTAGATTTAAGCCCTACAGCTGCAGCGATATCTCCTGCACGACATTCATCTATTTCTACACGACTATTTGCATGCATTTGTAAAATACGTCCAATACGTTCTTTTTCACCTTTAGTTGAGTTATAAACGTATGTACCTTTACTTAATACTCCACGATATACACGGAAGAATGTTAATGTACCTACATATGGGTCAGTCATAACTTTGAATGCTAAAGCAGCAAATTCTCCATCATCTGTTGATTCAACATTAACTTGTTTTTCTTCACATTCAGCTTTAATTGCTGGAATATCGATAGGAGAAGGTAAATAATCAACAACTGCGTCAATCATTTTCTTAACACCTTTATTTTTGAAACTTGTTCCACAAACAGCTGGGAAGAATTCACTTGTTAATGTTGCTTTACGGATTGCGTTTTTGAATGTTTCTTCATCTACTTCAGCACCATCTAAAACTAACATCATAAGATCTTCATCAAAGTTTGCTACAGCTTCAAGTAATTCTTGACGTTTTAATTCAACAATTTCTTTTAATTCGCTAGGAATTTCAATTTCGATTTCTTCTTCGATAGCTTCACCATTGTATGTAAATGCTTTTCTAGTTACTAAATCGATAATTCCTTTAAAGTCAGCTTCTTGTCCAATAGGTCATTGGATAGCAACTGCATTACCACCTAAACGAGTTTTAACAGATTTAACAGAAGCAGCAAAGTCTGCACCAGCTTTATCCATTTTATTTACATAAACAATACGAGGTACTTTATAATTTGTCGCTTGTCTTCAAACTGTTTCTGTTTGAGGTTCAACTCCTGATTGAGCATCTAAAACAGCTACAGCACCATCTAATACTCTTAATGAACGTTCAACTTCAACTGTAAAGTCAACGTGTCCTGGAGTATCGATAATATTAATTCTTTTTCCTTTTCAAAAAGCTGTTGTAGCAGCTGAAGTAATGGTGATACCACGTTCTTGTTCTTGAGCCATTCAGTCCATTTGACTAGCTCCATCATGTGTTTCACCAATTTTGTGAATTTTACCTGTGTGGAATAAAATTCTTTCTGTTGTTGTTGTTTTTCCTGCATCAATGTGGGCCATAATACCGATATTACGGTAATCTTTTAATTCAAAATCTCTAGCCATAAATTAAGATCTTACTATCATCTAAAGTGAGCGAAAGCACGGTTAGCTTCAGCCATTTTGTGTGTGTCTTCACGTTTTTTGATAGCTCCACCTGTTTTGTTTGATGCATCGATAATTTCGTTAGCTAAACGAACATCCATTGTTTTTTCATTTCTAAGACGAGCGTATTGAACTAATCATCTTAATGAAAGTGTTTGTTTTCTACGAGGAGAAACTTCAGTAGGAACTTGGTAGTTTGTTCCTCCGATTCTTCTAGTTCTAATTTCTAATTGTGGAGTAATGTTTTCCACAGCTGCTAAGAAAACTTCCATTGGATCTTTTTGAGTTTTTTCCTTAACAATTTCAAATGCTGAGTATAAAATGTCTTGAGCGATTGATTTTTTACCATCTAACATAATAGTATTAATTAACTTAGTAATTAAAACTGAGTTAAAAACTGGATCTGCAAGAACTTCTCTTATAGGTGCACTTTTCTTTCTTGACATAATTTTCCTTTCTTTAATTTTTAATTTTTGTTTAATTTTATTTATTAATTAATTTTATATTATGCTTTAGGTTTTTTTGTTCCGTATAAACTACGACCTTGCATACGTTTATTTACTCCAGCAGCATCTTGAGTTCCACGAACGATGTGGTATCTAACCCCAGGTAAATCTTTAACACGTCCACCACGAATTAAAACAACTGAGTGTTCTTGTAAGTTGTGTCCTTCTCCTGGAATGTATGCAGTAACTTCCATTCCGTTTGATAACTTAACACGAGCGTATTTACGTAAAGCTGAGTTAGGTTTTTTAGGTGTCATTGTAGCCACACGAGTACATACACCACGTTTGAATGGCGAAGCCATTTTTTTAGCTTTTTTAATTAATGTGTTGTAGGTTACACTTAAAGCAGGAGCGTTTTGTTTCTTAATTTTTGATTCACGTCCGTTTGTAACCAATTGGTTAATTGTAGGCATTTTAATTTTCCTTTCTTTTGTTTTATGTTAAACCTATTATAAATAACTGTTATATTATATAACAACTTACCCGAGTGTATCATTTTTTTTTAGTTTTTTTAAGCCTATAAACTAGTCAAATTTGTAAAAATATAATAAAAAAACAAATACACTTAAGTATTTGTTGAATTATTTTTGATTTTTTGTGTAGATATATATTTTTTCTGCTAATTCTTCTTTAGTTAAATCCTCATATCCAAAGATATTTAATTTCTCTGCGATTTTGAATAGTTTTTGGTTTGGTAAATCTAATAATTTTTTAATTTCTTCTTCTCTTATTAAATCATCCTTAGTTTTAACCTTTTCATCAAGGGGTTTTTCTTTACTAATCTCTACTTCTTCAGTCTCATCAACTTCTTTTATATTTTCTTCTCTAGCTTGATTATATTGATTAGCATTTGGAGCAAATCCACCCATAAAAGGATTATACATACCATAAGGGTTGCTAGCATTTACGCCCATATTTTTCATCATTCTCATAAGATTCTCTTGTTCTTTCAAAATTTCTAATCTAACAAAAGCTCTTTTAATCGCTGTTATTTCTCTGCCTAGTAAAATTCCAAAAATAATTGTTATTATAGACTGAAAAATATTTAATCCTAAAATAGCAATAGGAAATTTGCCCATAACAGATACATTTTTATAAAAAACACTAAAGTCATTAATCAAAGTAATAAAGCTTATAATATTTATGAAAACAGTTAAATAAACTAGACTAATTACAAATAAATTTAAATATTTAAAATTTCTATTTTCGTATGATTTTTGTATTCCGAATACAAAAAAAGTTAATAATGCAACATTATAAATAATTTGGACAATAACACCTTGCATAAATTTTTGACTAATAGCATTAATAGCATCATGGTCTAATGGTTTGGTAGTACCAACGATTAATGCTGGGTTAATACTACTAAAATCGGCAAAATAATACAAAACAACATTAATAAGCGAAATAATTACAAGACTAAGTAAGAAAGCGAAATAACTTCAAACTCAAAATCTAAATGTTGTTTTTTCGTGAGATCATAATTTTTCAATTGATTCTTGTTTTAGATAGTCACTCTTTTTTAACATTATATCCTTTCTATAATACAAATTTATTTAAATTATAGCTTATTATTTATCTTTCAATTGTTCAAAATTATATTCACTAATATTAAATTGAACAGGTGGATTGCTATATAAAACAATTTTTTCATTAGTCTTAGGATGAATAAATTCTAATTTATATGCATGCAATCTTTGATTAAAATCATCGATCTCATTTCCATAAATTGGATCACCATAAACAGGATTTTTTAAATAAGCCAAATGCACTCTGATTTGATGTGTTCTTCCTGTCTCTAACTCGCATTTAACTAAGGATAAAGGTTTGTTTTCAAAATAAAAAGTTTTTAATAATTCTACATGAGTTATTGCTTCTTTGGAATTTGCTGAAGTTACGGTCATTTGTTGTCTATTTTTTGGATCACGACCTATCGGAAGATTTAATTTGATTTTATTTGAACTTAATATACCTTCACAAATTGCAATATATGAACGTTTAATGTTGTGTTGTTTAAATTCATCAGTCAAAATTTTGTGGATATCATTATTTTTAGCGATCATCAACAATCCTGATGTATCTTTATCAATTCTATGAACAATACCAGGTCTTAGTAATCCATTTTCATTTGATAAATTATTTTTAAAATGGTAAAGCAAGCCATTAACTAATGTATCGTTTAGATGACCTGGGGCTGGATGAACAACTAAATCACTCGGCTTATCAATTATTAAGAGATCTTCATCCTCATAAACAACATTAATTTCCATTTCTTGAGGCTTAATATTAGTTTCTTTTTCTAGTAATTTGACTATTTCGATTATTTGTCCTTCTCTGACAATATATTTAGGTTTTATAACATTAGTTCCATTAACAAAAACTGCTCTTTGTTCAATTAATGACTTAATATCATTTCTAGAAATTTCTGTATTATTGCTGATATATTTATCGATTCTTTCTTTATAAGTTACTTCTAATTTAATCATATTGATTATTATACAAAATATGTATATTTTAAATAGTGTTTAATTACATCATATTTAATAATAAAAAAGCCAAATAAATTGACTTTAATTATTTTTTATATTTAATTCCCAACGCATTCAACATTGGCATTAAGAAGAAGTTAAATGGCTTGTTAAAGTGTGGTAAGAAGAATACGTCTGTTAAAGCAATTTCTGGAAGTGTCATTCTTCTTTGAATTGCTAATGCAAACATGTAAACAACTTCAACGTGAATGTCTTTTTCTCATGAACCAATTTGAACACCTAGAAGTCTAAGTGAGTCTTTTTCATAAGTTATTTTCATTGCTACTTTACTGTAATGTCCGACAAATTCGCAACGGTCATTATCCATTCAGTACTCTTCCCCAATATTATCAGCATTGAAACCAGCAGCTATAGCAGATTGTTTAGTAAATCCAGTTGATGCATAGTGACAATCAAATACATTAATAGCATTTGTACCAGCTACACCTGGGAATGGTACATGAAGTCCCGCTAGATCCAGTGCAGCAACTAATCCTGATTTAACTGCGTTTGTTGCTAGAGCGACATGTGAATAATCATTTGTCACACAATTCTTTAACGCACATGAATCACCAATTGCATAAATGTCTTTGTCTGAAATTGAACGTTGGAATTCATCAACTTTAATAGCACCATTTGGTAATTTTTCAACATCACTTAAAACATCTGTTCTAGGTTTGAATCCAATGCATAAAATTACTAAATCAGCTTTAAATTGTTCTTTATCAGTTGTAACTCCTGAAACATTTACTCCATCTTTAGAGGTAAATTCAACAACTTTTTGACCTAGAGCTAATTTAACACCAGATTTCACCATTCTTTGTTCCATTTCGTGAGTGAATTCTTCATCGAAATAGTTAGGTGTAACTCTTTCTTGTAAGTCAATTAGTGTAACATTTTTACCTTTTTGGTGAAATGCTTCAACTAATTCAACTCCAATGTATCCAGCACCAACAACTACTACATTTTTAACCTTTTTATCATTTGTTTTTTCAACAATTTCTTCAGCATGTTGATAAAGTTTTGATAGTAAAATATTCTTGTATTCGCGACCTTTAAATGGAGGTTCGATTGGTCATGTACCACCAGCAAACACTAATTTATCATATGAATCTGTAAATTCTTTACCACTTTGGTTGTCTCTTACAACAACAGTTTTTGAAGCTCTATCAATTTTAATAACTTCGTGGTCTGTTTTTAAATCTACACCATATTCATTTCTTAAAATTTCTGGTGAAGAATAGAATAAAGCAGAAGGATCGTTAAATGCTCCACCTACTCAAATTGCAATTCCACATCCCAAAAAAGATGTGTTAGTATTTCTATCGTATGCTACAACTTCAGCTTTAGGATTAACAGTTTTAAGAGTTCTTAAAAAAGATGTTCCAGCGTGGTTAGCACCTACAACTAAAATTTTCATAATTTCCTTTCAAATTTCTTAAATTTATTAATAAATTTAGTTTTTTTAATCATACTAATTTTACAATAATGTTAATTTTATCATTAATTAATTTAAATGCGATTTTTTTCACAAATATGAAAACATGAAAATGATTGAAGAATAATTTAACAATTCTAATTTCATGTTTTAAATTCAACCTTTAATATCTTAGCATCAACAATATCTACTAAAACTTTGGCATAACTATATGAACTGCCAAAACGAGGGTAAGTTATACTCCCTGGATTAAGAAAGGCTGGAAAATCGTTCTTACTTTCAAAATAATTAGGAAAATGAGTGTGTCCATAAAGCACTAAATTATAGCTTTTATACAATCCGAACGCTTCAATCAACCTATCGTAATTCATCAATTGTTGATAACTTCCGAATTCATGCCCATGTGTAATAAAAATTTTAAAATTTTCTAATTTTATTTCACTCCTAGTTTGCAAAAAACTAGAAAAGTCATTATTACCTTTAACACTGAAATTAAAATGTTTATCCACTCAAGAATCTGAAAGTTCACTATCACCACAAAAAAAAGCTCAAATCATATGTTTCGTTTCTTAAAATATCATCGGCTTTTTTATGATTTCCGTGGATATCAGACATGATTAAAATTTCTAAAGTATCGTTCATAATATTATTATAAAAAAAATAAAATAGTTTATGATTTTAATATGCTACAAATTTTTAATAACATTTCAAATTATGCAACAATTATTTTTACTGTTGCATTAAGTATTCCGCAATTAATAAAATTACTAAAAGATAAAAAAACAGGGGAAATAAATTTTTATTCATTTTGAATTTTTCACATAGGTATATGTTTATGGGTATTTTTTGGTGCATTAAGTAGCACCGCAAATCCATATATTTTAAAAAATGTTGTTATTGCCGATGGAGTAAGTTGTTTCTTAAATGGTTTAATGACATACTTGCTTTATCATTTTAAAAAAGAATTTACTAGAAAAGTTAAAATTTATGCTGCGCTAGGAGTTGTAACTTCTTGAATTATCACTGGAACAATGATAATAATTTATGCTATTTGACCAAGCTTTAGATTAACTCCACTTCAAAATTCAATTTTTGGTGCTATCGCTCCTGCATTCACAACATTTTCATTTTTACCACAATTAATCACTTCTATAAAAACAAAACAATGAAGAGGCATAACTTCATGAATGTTTGTTTTATACGAAGTTAATAACATTTTCTGAATTATTTTCTGAACAACATCAATGGGATTAAATGGACTTGTATGAGACTTAGTAATTGGTCTAATATGACAAATTATTTCACTTTGTCTTTACGCTTATCAACTTACTATGACAGTTATTGATGAACAAAAATTCAAAAAAATGCAAAAAATGAAAGCTTAAAATACATTTCTTATTAATAAAAAATAAAAGTTGAACCTAGTACATCTAAGAACAACTTTTATTTTTTATTATATTTTTTACAAATCGTCAATAATGTTTCTAACATCAGCAACCGCATATCCTATCAGATCGAACTTTTCATCATAATTAATCATTAAACACTCATAACATTCATTAATATCAAAACAATAAATTATTCTTGCTACAGTATCATTACCTTCTTCGTGTCTAACTGATTCGCTGTAAAATTCGACTAATACCGGTACTAATGCTTCATATAGAAATTTTTTTACATCTTTAAGTAGTGCTTTTTTATTAAATTTTTTGGCTAATTTATCCCATAATTCAACCTTCATGTTAGGTTCATTATGAAGTTCGTTTATTGTATTTTCAACAATTTGATCGAATTTTTCAATAAATTCTTGAAAAATATCCAATGTTTCATCCTCAATATAAGTTCCGGGGACATTAAAAATTCTAAAAATTTCTAAATCATCTGTTCCTTCTCAAACCATTCCATTAGGATCATTAAAATTTATTTCTCCAAAAAATGGATGTTTTTTTATTGTCATAGTACTCCAATATGTTTGTATAAATAATCACAATTTTAAATTATATATTAAAAAAAACTTAATATTTTAAGTTGATCATTCTTAAAATATTAAGCTATAACATTATTTTTCTTAAGAGTTTTGATTGTTTTTGCACTAACTCTTAATGTTTTTGTTCCAGAAGCTGTTTTAATTTTAACTTTTTGAAGGTTAACGTTAAATTTTCTTCTTGAAGCATTCATAGCGTGAGAACGCTTATTTCCAAATTGTGGTCCTTTACCTGAAATTTGATCTCTTCTTGACATGAGGACTCCTTTCTAATATATTAGCTAATAAATAGGCCTATTTATTATATTAAATTTTTAAATATAACAAAATAAGTTTTTATTGTATTTTACTAAACTCTAAATTTCTAAAAAGTGAAAATACTGTGCACTTTTGAAGTGCAAACATTGAATTTTCAGTATACAAACAATTTACAAAAAAAGTAAAAATGGTATAATGGTCAATATGAATAAATTAGAAAAAATTACACCTTTAGAACAAGATTTTGCTAAATGATATACTGATGTTGTAAAGCAAGGACAATTGATCGCTTATGGTCCAGCTAAAGGTACATTAGTTTTTAAACCTAACTCTTATGGAATTTGAGAGTTGATTCAAGAAAATTTAAATAAAATCTTCAAACAAAAAGGAATTCAAAATGTTTATCTACCTCTTTTAATACCCGAAAAATTATTCGAGCTTGAAAAAGAACACGTTAATGGATTTAACCCTGAGCTTGCAACAGTTACTAGAGTTGGAGATCGTGAACTATCTGAAAAATTATATATTCGTCCAACTTCAGAAGTTTTATTTGCTAACTTATTTAAAAATTCAGTTGAGTCATATAAAGATTTACCAATCATTTATAACCAATGAGCTAATGTTCTAAGATGAGAAAAAACTACAAACCCATTTCTTAGAAGTAGAGAATTCTTATGACAGGAAGGTCACACATGTCATTCTAATGCGTTAGAAGCAAGAAAATTAACAAGAGAAATGATTAAGGTTTATGCTAAATTCTTGAAAAAATACTTAGCAATTCCTGTTATTGTAGGTAAGAAAACTTCACATGAAAAATTTGCTGGAGCTTGCTCAACATACACAATTGAAGCAATGATGAAAGATGGTAGAGCTTTACAAGCTGGTACAAGTCACTATCTTGCTCAAAATTTCTCTAAACCATACGAAATAATATTCAAAAATCAAGATAATGAATATATTAATGTGTTTCAAACTTCTTGAGGTGTTTCCACTCGCCTTTTAGGTGCAATAATAATGACACATGGTGATAATCATGGAATTGTTATACCTCCAAGAGTTGCACCAACTCAAATTGATATTTTAGAATTATTCGCTGATAAGAACTTAGAAGTCAAAACAGTTTCTGAAAAAATATCCAAAGAATTATCTAAAAAATGAAGAGTTAGAATTGATTCAACAAACAAAAACCCTGGATTTAAGGCTGCAAATAGTGAAATTCAAGGAACTCCTCTCAGAATAGAAATTGGTCCTAGAGATTTAGAGGATAAAAATGTAACAATAGTTAGAAGAGATACTCTTGAAAAAATAACTGTAAAAATAAAAGACGTTAAAACATTAGTGGGTAAATTGCTTGATGAAATACATGACAATTTATATGAAAACGCATTAAGAAGACTCAATGAAAACAGTGTAACTGTATTTTCATATGATGATTTTAAAAAAGAAATTAATAATGGAAAATTTGTTACCGCTCCATTTTGTTGCTTAGATGAAGCTGAGGTTAAAATAAAAGAAGAAACAGGAGCTTCTACTAGATGTATACCATTAAAACTAGATAAACCTGCAAAAAATAGAAAATGTATTTTCAATGAATGTAAAAAAGAAACAAATAGATATGTTATTTTTGCGAAATCATATTAATATAAAGATTTTAAAATAAGTGTTGTCCCAATATAATGTGGAAAAAACACTTATTTTTATTTTTCATTTTTTATGGTTTTTCATAATGCTAATATTTAGGTGGAGGTATTAAGTGAATGAAAATGAAAAAACAATGACAAAAAGTCAAATAATAAAGAATATAGTTGAGACAAATCGACTAGGAAAGACAATAAATGAAATTAGAAAAAATGGACAATGCAATAATTCATTACAATATAAATTACCTAAAGATTTCGAGGTTAATTGAAAAAATGAGGATATTGACTGAAATTGAGAGACAGAATATGTTAAATTTATACTAAAAAATATGTCTAAAATAAATTCTATGATTATAGAAAAAACTTATATACAAAATAATAACAATAGTAAAGATAAAAATTGATATAAGGATTATTTTTCCAAAACTACTTTCTACAAGAAGAAAAAACAAGCTGAATTGGAGTTTTTAACACTTTATTTTGCAAGTAGGTCTAATAAACAACATATCTCAAATTAATGAATTGAACAAAAACAATATTTTAGATCCTTATAAATTTTCATCAAAAGTTATTGTTTCCGATAACTTTGATAATCTGAATAACAAAATTGATATTGAATTATATTTATTAAGAAATTTCAGAACAAATAAATTCTCTATAATTTTTAAAACAAATAAAGAAATAAAGAACTTTCTTAATTATTTTGATATTCAATTTGACATTATTGTAAATGGCAAGACCATATTAAAAAACTCAAAAAACTTTAATAAATATGGTCTGATTTTAGATGAAAAACTTAATCTATCATTAAATAGACTTAATGAAATAAAAATAATTGTAAAAAACAATGACGAGGAATTATATCAACACAGAATTCAAAAATCAGATAACATAATAAATAATTTTGAAATAGAAACCAAAAATATGTTTTTCACTATTAAAATACCTTATGTGTATAAATTCGAATCATCCTCGAATAATTTTCAAAATAGAAAAACAATATTTAACTTTCAAACATTTATAAAGTTTGAAAAATCAGGTGAGAATGTTGATACATTTGCTAAGTTTTCATCAAATTTTAACTTAGTTTCTGATAATGAAATTTTCAGAAAAGTAAGTCTATATTTTCCAAAATTTCTTAATTTAAAACTAAGTAATCCTTTAAGTAAAAAAGAGATAAAGTTAATAGATCAAAACGAACTATTAAATGACAATTTTATTAATGAAAATATTGAACTTAAGTTTAATAACCTGAATATTATTTTTAACAAAAATCAAGAATACAACAATCTGTTAAGTAATAATTTAATCAATGATTTGAATGTTTTTTCATTCGATATTTCCGATGTAAGTGTTATTATAAAACATAAAAAATTTTATGATACAAATTCATTAAAAAGCAAAATTGAAAAAATAGCTATATCGGTTCAGGATATTAATACACTCCAAAATGATCTTATACATATTAAAAATGAAGACTGAGTTGAGTTTATAAATCTAGAAAAACTCTCATATGATGACTTCATTATTTATATTAGAAAAAAATATGAAATTTAGTAAAAGAAAATTAGTTTATATTCTATCTTTCTTAGGTATAGGATTAATGGCAGCAGGTTCGTTTTATATTTATACTAGTAAATTTAAAAAGCAAAATGCAGTTGAAGAAATTAATAAAAATAATGATTTGGGAGAAATTCAAGAACTAAGTGTTTTCCCAAATATATCAGATTCATACTACCAGGAGTTTTTAATAAAAAATGATTTTGGTAATAGCAAAATTGATGATAAGCTGGTTGTAGTCTTTATTAAAGACATTCTAAAAAGAATGTCAGTTAGTTATGGGGAAATTTCTTTTAAATCGGAAATTACAGATACTAAAATTATAATAACACTTCAATGACAATATAAGGAAAAATTTGAAGTAAAAAAATATACATTCCAAATTAAATCTATATAATTAAAATATTATGAGTATAAAAGAAATGGTTATAAAAGAATTTAATAAATTAGCAAAATCTAAGAAAGTAAAAGAAGATGACAATATTAAAGATTTAGAAATCGATTCATTAGATTTTGCAGAACTTATCATTAATGCAGAAGAAAAGTTTGAGATTCAACTCCCAGATTCAGAATTAGCAAATTTGGTGACTGTGAATGATGTAATTTTATTAATTGAAAAAACAAAAAATACTATATAATAGAAAATGGACTAGGAGTATAGTTCAACGGTAGAACAACGGGCTTCAACCCCGTGTGTTGTGGGTTCGAATCCTGCTACTCCTGCCATTTTTATTTTTAAAAAACATGTAAAATTTCATTTAGGAGTATGAAATGGACAAAAATAAAATTGCAATAATTGGGACCGGAGCTTGAGGATCAGCTCTGGCTAACGTTTTACTAAAAAACAATCATGAAGTAAAAATGTATGGTGTTAATCAAGAAGAAATTAATGATATTAATTCAGGATATAACAGAAAATATTTTGGTAATAAAAGATTTCACAATTATAAAAACTTATCTGCAACGAATAATTTAGCGATGATATTAAAAAATGTTGATTATGTTATTTTGGCAACCCCATCAGGTCATATTAAGACAATGTTAAAGGATATCCAAAAAGTACTTAACTACAGAAAAATAAATCTAATAAATGTTGCTAAAGGAATTGATAGTGAGTCAAAAAACTTTTTTTCAGAATTGATATATTCTAAGTTTAGAAAAAATTTAAAAAATATGGCAACACTAATAGGACCTAGTTATGCCACCGAAGTTTTTGAAAATGAGCTAACAATGATTAATGTCGTAGGTAGAGACTTAAATTATCTAGCAAAATTGACCAAAGTTTTTAATAATGATTCATTTAAGTTGGTAATAAGTAAAAACGAGAAAGGTTCAGAACTTTTTGCTGCATTAAAAAATGTTTTGGCAATTGGAATTGGCATAATTAGTTATTCAAACAAAAGCAAAAACACTCAATCAGCAATGTTAACAATTGGAGTAAAGGAAATTCACAAAATATACAAAAGCCTTTTCCCAGAATTAGATGATGAAATAGGTTTTGAACTAGCGGGGATAGGAGATATTTTTCTTACATGTTCCTCTAATAAAAGTAGAAACTTTTCTTTCGGTTTAGATATTGCTGATAAAGGGTTAAAAGAAGTACTAAATAGTCAAACAAAAACTGTTGAAGGTTATACTACAGCAAAAATTCTTGAAAAAATCATCAAAGAAAAAGACATTTACGTTCCTTTTATGTCAAATATAATAAATGTTCTTTATCACAACAAGTCACCTTTCAAAATTTTAGATTTCTTAGAAGAGTATTAAAATATAGTTCAATATAAAATAAAATAGTTTAAAATTATAAATATTTATGTAAAGGAGAATGATGATAAAAGCTATTAAAGATGATAAAAATCAAACAATAACAGTTACAGTACCAGTTTCTAAAGAAGAATATTCAAAAAATCGTTTAAAAGCTGAGCAAAAAGTTATCGGTAAAATTAAAATCCCAGGATTTAGAAATGGTTCTAAATTACCTAAAAATGTTCTAGATAAATACTTATCTCAAGCTCAAGTAGAACATGAAACAATCAACTTAATTGCTGAAGCAAAATTTGTTGAGGCTCTTAAAAGCGCCATGGAAGTAACTAAATATTTCTTTGATAAACCAACATCAATCGATTACAAAAAAGTCGATGGTGATAACCATGGAGAATTGATTATTGTTTTCGATAGAACAGTTGATTTAGATTCAATAAAACTTGATAATATTAAAATAAACTTTGTCCAAAGAGAAGTTACTGATACTATTGTAGAAGATGAATTGAAAAAACTTTTACAAAAATATTCTAGCTATGAAGAAGTAGAGGAAGCTTCTAAATTAAATGATACAGTTAACATTGACTTTAAGGGATTTGTTGATGATGAACCATTTGAAGGTGGTGAAGCAGAAGGTTTTGATCTTGTATTAGGTTCAAAACAATTTATTGAAGGTTTTGAAGATCAATTAGTTGGGAAAAAAGCTGGTTGAGAAGGTGAAGTTAACGTCACATTTCCAAAAGAATATTTTGCTAAATCCTTAGCAGGGAAAAAAGCTGTTTTTGAAGTAAAAATTAATAAAGTATTAAAACTTAAGGAAGTTGAATTAACAAATGATAATATCATGTTAATCGGTGGAACTCAAGGTGATACAATTGAACAAGCTAAAGCTAAATTTAGAGAAAAATTAACTATTACTTACAAAAATGAAGATAAACAAAACTTTTTTGAAACTTTAATTAAAGAAGCTGCTTCAAAAAATGACCTAGTATTTAGTAATTCAATGATTGAATTAAAAATGAAAGATGTTGAAGGAACAATAAATAAACAATTAAAACAACAAGATATTAAGAAAAACGAATACCTACAACTTCTAGGTATAAATGAAGAAGAATACAAGGAAAGACTTAGAGAAGAAGCTAAACAAGAATTAAAAATCGAAGTAATAAAAGAAGCGATTGTAATCTCATTAAATCTTCAAGAAGTAACAAGTGAAGAAGTAGAACAAAAATACAACTCTATTAGCGAAGAAGTTCAATTACCAATAGATAAAGTAAAACAATTTTTACCAGAAGCTAGAGTAAAAGAAATCATTCATGTTGATAAAATGTTTGATTCAACTATTCAAAAGTATAGTAAATAGTGAAAAAGGTGGTAAAATTCCACTTTTTTTATTTTATTATTAACTTGACTACTCATAATTAACGATAATTGTTTATACTTTTATTATTTATAGGAGGCAATATGCAAATTAAAGGTATAGGAGCATCTAAGGGTGTTGCCTTAGCTAAAGTTTTAAAAATTGAAGAAAAGGAAATTAAAGTAAGCGAAAAATCATCAAGATCAATTGAAGATGAAATTAAATTATTCAATGAAGCTATTAAAAATGTTGAAGAAAAAATTAAAAAAGGAAAACAAATGGCCAAAGATCCGGAACATGCCGAGATTTTTGAGGCACACTTGAATTTTCTAAATGATCCTTTTACAACAGAAAGAATTATTGATATGATCAATCAGGGATATTCGTCAATCTATTCGGTTTCTAAAGTTTATGAAGAAAATGAGCAAATTTTCTTGTCGATGGATGATGAATACATGAGAGAGAGAGCGGCTGACATTAGAGATATCAAAAGTAAATTACTCTACTCATTAAGTGGAATTACTGAACATGACCTTTCTTCAATTTCAGAAGAGGTTGTTATTGTCGCTAATGATTTAACCCCTTCTCAAACAGTACAATTAAACAAAGAATTTGTAAAAGGTTTCGTTACAAACATTGGTGGTCCAACATCTCATACAGCTATTATGGCTAGAAGTTTAGGTATTCCTAGTGTTGTTGGAACCAATAATATTCTTGAGCAAGTTCAAGATGGAGATTGAATTGCCATTAATGGAGAAAAAGGTTATGTAATTATCAATCCAAATAGCACCGAAAAAGTAGAAATAGCTAAACAACAAAAGTTATATCAAGAATATTTATTAAAACTTAAGTTATTTAGAGGTAAAGAAAGTGTTACAAAAGATGGGCATAAAGTTGAGTTGGCCGCAAATATAGGTTCTCCTAATGATCTACAATCTATAATTGACAATGATGCCGAGGCAGTTGGCTTATTCAGATCTGAATTCTTATACATGGATAATGTAGATTGACCAAGTGAAGATGAACAATTTGAAGCATACAAAAAAGTAGTATCAGGAATGAATGGCAAAAGAGTTGTTATCAGAACATTGGATATAGGTGGTGACAAAACATTAAAATACTTCAAATTCCCAGAAGAAATGAATCCATTCTTAGGTTATAGAGCAATACGTTTTTGTTTACAAAATGAAAAAATATTCAAAACTCAATTAAGAGCATTAATCCGTGCAAGTTACTATGGAAAAGTAGCTATAATGATACCTATGATCACTAATGTTAAAGAATTTTTAGATGCTAAAAAAATATTCGAAGAAACATACTATGAATTAAGCGAAGAAACTTCAGAAATAGCTCCATTAAGTGAAATTGAGTTTGGACTTATGATGGAAACTCCTGCTGCAGCAATATTATCAGATAAATTTTGTAAATATGCTGATTTTGTTTCTATAGGTACAAATGATTTAATTCAATATTCAATGGCCGCTGATAGAATGAATGAATCTATTTCATATCTTTATCAACCATTAAACCCTTCAATCATTAGATTAATTAAACATGTGATTGATGGTGCACACAAAAACGGTAAATGAGCTGGAATGTGTGGTGAAATGGCAGGTGATAGAAGAGCACTTCCTATTTTAGTGGGATTAGGACTTGATGAATTTTCAATGTCAGCATCAAATATACTAAATACTAGAGAGATGCTTTCTAACTTATCTCTTCAAAAATGCAAAGAGATTGCTAATAAAGTTCTTGAGATGGACACAGACGAAGAAGTACAAGAATTCCTAAATAAAGAATTAAAATAAGAATCAAAAAAATATTGCATTGTAATTTGCGATATTTTTTTGATATCATATATTTTGCTATTCAGCTTGAGTCAAACTTATGTATTTAGAAAGCATATTAGTTGTATCTGTGACTTTTGAAGTGTCAAAGTTTAATAGTTGCTTTAACCAGTGATATTTTTGGGTGAAATAGAAAATGTAGAGAATAATTTCTCCACACATTTTTTCCACCACCCATATATTTTTATATTATTAATAAAATAAGCCAAACATAAAAAAACACCATAGCTTTTATCTATGGTGCATAAAATTATTTTCAGATTAACAATTTTATAAAAAGATATTTTTATTTTTAGTGTTTTTATGCTTAGTTTTTTTGATAACATCTAAAATCAATTCGATAACAAGATACACAAATATTAATACAGCACCTATCATAACTCATGCATCAGCCAAGTTAAAGGTACCTTTATCTATCCATGGGAAATAAAATATATCCTTTACATACTCATTGAAAATAAATCTGTCTAGCATATTCCCAAAATCACCCGATGCAATAAAACATATGAAAACTGTTAATTTTTTATTTATCATTAATGGTACAAATAAACAAAAAATGAATATTAAAATACTTATAATTTGAATGATTGTTATACTAAAAGTACTTGGTAAGAATGTTACACCTCTGTGTCAAATTGATCTAATTCCAAATATTCCATAATTAATTATACTTTTATAATTTATAGATTCAGGATTTGATCAATTACCATTCACATATACTAATCCATTTTCATTGATATTATGTACATCTCCATGAACAAATATAAACGTTTTAGTTAATTGATCGACCAACAATAAGATAACAAATAATACTATAAAAATTAAATAATTTACCAATATTTGTTTTTTATTATTTTTGACATATTTAATCAATTCATTAAATTTGACTTGAATTTTATTCATCAAATTCCTTTAATGAAGATATCACATCATTACATCTTACGCAAATTTGTTCATCGTGCATTTGGCCATTTTCAAAATGATTTCAACATCTTTCACATTTTAGACTATCAAATTTTTGGACTTTTGTTTGAGATGAAAACGATACTTTTCCAACCATTAATAAAAATTTAAGATTTAAGTCTTTTATAAATTCACTTTCAGTATTAATAAATAACTCAAGTTCATTACTTCTTTTAACTTCTCCATTTTTAATTGAGTTTTCGATTAAAACATTAACTTTATCTCTTAAATCAAAAAATTCTTTATATTTATTGATTAATTCATAATTAGGTTCTGATGATTCTAAAAATCTATCAATCATAACCGATTCTTCTTTATTATTTTTATTAAAAAATGAATAAGCTTCTTCAGAAGTAGTTGGAATAATTGGTGCTAATGCTAATATTAAAAAGTCTGTAATCTCATATAGATTTTTAAGAACCATTTGACGTTCATTATTGTCTTTTGATTCAACATATAATAAATCTTTTACTATAGAAAGATAGAAACTAGATAAATTAACAATATAATTATTGATTTCTTTAATTACGTTTATAAATTTATAGTTATTATAGTTTTCATGAACATTTTTAATCAAAACTTTTAACTCTTCATTAATTAGTTCATGAATACCTTCTAATTTAAGATTTTTATTATATTTATATTCATTAGTATTAGATATCATAAATCTTAAAGTATTACGAATTTTTCTATAAATTTCTGAGTTTTGATTAAGAATTTCTTCTGATATATTAATATCATTAGAATACTCACTATTAGCAGCTCATAATCTTAAGATGTCTGCTCCTTTTTGATTAACTACATCTAAAGGTGAAATAATATTTCCTTTAGATTTAGACATTTTTTCGCCTTTACCATCAAGAACAAATCCATGACTAATTAAATTTTTATAAGGCGCTACCTTTTTGTATGCTACTGAGTTAATTAATGATGAATTAAATCAACCTCTATATTGATCTGATCCTTCTAAATATACATCAAATGGAGAACTAAAGCCATAAACATCAGCAGCAATACTTGAAGCTCCAGAATCGAATCATACATCCATAATATCCATTTCTTTTGTATAACCTTTATTTCTGTGATTTTCTGGCAGTAATTCATCTGCTTCTTTTTCTCATCATATACCAGATCCGTTTTCTTCAACTAGATTAATAACATAGTCAAAAATAGTTTCATCAATAACAGGATTATTGTCTTTGTCATAGAAAATAATGATCGGAACTCCCCAAGTTCTTTGTCTTGATATTGTTCAATCTCCTCGGTTTTCTATCATATTTGATAATCTTTTATATGCTCAATCAGGATACATTTTGACATTTTTCAATTCTCTTAAAATATCATCTCTGATTTTATCAATCGAAACAAATCATTGAGGAGTACCTCTGAAAATAATCGGTTTATGAGTTCTTCAATCATGTGGATATGAGTGTTTTATCTTATTTGATAACACCAATAAATTATTATTACTCAAATTTTTAATAATTTCCTTGTTTGCATCTAAATAAAACATTCCTTTATAATCACAATCAAAATCAATCTTTCCATCATCAGCGATATGCATTATCATGTCTAAATTATTCTTTTTACCAATAATAAAATCATCCTCACCAAAAAGTGGCGCTATGTGAACAAGACCAGTACCAGCTTCTAAAGTAACATGATGACCAATAACAACTTTAGCTTTTTTAGCAGTTATTGGAGTTTCGTATTCAACACCAATTAAATCACCACTATTCAATTCTTCTACAATTTCGATATTATCTCATTTAAAAGTTCTTTGAAGATTCTCTAATAAATCCTTTGCAATAATATAAGAACTATTATTATTTTTAACTTTTATATAGTTTATATTTTCACCTATTGCAACACCTGAGTTTGCTATTAATGTTCAAGGCGTTGTTGTTCAGATAATTAGATTATCATCAATATTTACTTTTTGATTTGTTGAATTTGTAACCTTAAATGAAACAAAAATTGAATCAGAAATTACATCTTCATATTCTACCTCAGCTTCCGCTAGAGCAGATTGACTTGATGGAGATCAATAAACGGGTTTTAAATGTTTATATACTAGTCCATCTAAAACCATTTTTTTGAATAACCTAAGTTGTTTAGCTTCATATTTTTTATCTAAAGTTACATAAATTTTCTCTAGATCTGAAAATAATTGTAATGTTTTAAATTGTTTCTTTTGATTATCAACTTGTTTTAAGGCATATTTTGCAGCTTTTTTTCTTAAAATTACTGGATTAAGTTCATCTTTAGAAATATTTAATTCTTGTAACATTTTATGTTCTATTGGTAAACCGTGAGTGTCTCAACCAGGAACAAATGGTGAATAAAAACCATTTAATGTTTTATATCTAACAATAATATCTTTTAGTATTTTATTCAAGGCATGACCAACATGTAAATCACCATTAGCATATGGTGGACCATCATGAACAATAAAGGGGTCATTATTTTTATTCTTTTCTAGCGATTTTACATAAATTCTATTTTCTTCTCATTTCTCTCTATATATTTTTTCTTTTTGAGTTAAATTTGCTCTCATTTCAAAATTTGTTGTAGGCATTAATAATGTTTTCTTGTAATCCATGACTTCTCCTTATTTATTATATTGTTTACAAGTTTCGCAATCTCTTATCTTATAATCATAAGTATAATGGTTATGATTAGCTGAAGTGGTTTTAAATCCATCTATCTCAATTGCTTTTGTGGTTGTTCTAACATCAAGATTTGTATCAAAAATATTTAAATATACATTAGCTTTGCTTGTTCCTATAACTGATTGAGATTTAGGGTTTATTTCTATTTTATAATTATGTCCATTAAACGAATATAAATTCTTTTTAATTAATATGCTTCCACTACATAACAAGTATTCAAAATTGAATTGTTCAAGCTTATTATTTTCAGAATTACCATTAATAAATTTATCTTTTGAAATATCTATTTTAATTATTTCACTATTGAAATAACTAAAATTTTCTTCAATATAATTTTTATATTTATAAAGTGATTCAGTTGCTTCTCTCCTATCATTATTGCATGATGAAGATAATACAATTGTTGAAAAAGTTAATAAGATTGGTGTAGCAAAATAAAATATTTTTTTAAGTTTTTTTATCATTCTTCCTACTTTTACTTTAATAATTTTACTATATTCTAATAAAGGATATTAATAAAAATAGCAAGTTAAATTCAGCTATTACACGAAATTTAACTTGCTATTTTAACTTTTATGGTGGCCCCGGCAGGAATCGAACCAGCGACACACAGAGCTTCAATCTGTTGCTCTACCAACTGAGCTACAGGGCCAATAATGGCGGTCCAGACGGGAATTGAACCCGCGATCTCCTCCGTGACAGGGAGGCGTATTAAACCACTTTACCACTGGACCATGGTTGCGGAGATAGGATTTGAACCTATGACCTTCGGGTTATGAGCCCGACGAGCTACCAACTGCTCCACTCCGCTATGTAATGTGTAAACAGATGGCGGGTGATGAGGGATTTGAACCCCCGCGGGACTTGCATCCCCTGCTAGTTTTCAAGACTAGTCCCTTCAGCCAGACTTGGGTAATCACCCGTGGTGGACCTAACTGGATTCGAACCGGTAACCGACCGGTTATGAGCCGGTTGCTCTAACCGTTGAGCTATAGGTCCATTTATTTTAACAGTTAAGCTTCCGTATGGTAGCACCGATGAGATTCGAACTCATGACCTTCCGGGTATGAACCGGATGCTCTAACCAACTGAGCTACAGTGCCGAATGGTGGAGAGTATGGGATTCGAACCCACCGCCTCCTGCGTGCAAGGCAGGCGCTCTAGCCAAATGAGCTAACCCCCCAAAAAATGGTGAAGAAGACAGGATTTGAACCTGCGACCACTACGTCCCAAACGTAGCGCTCTGCCAAGCTGAGCTACTTCTCCAAACCAATTAATTTATTTTGCATATATATTTTAACTTATTTTTTTAAAAATCAAAATATTTTTTCAAAGATTTTTATAAAAAAATATCCTTACTGGATACAATCTTTGAAAACTGAATAGTTGTTTAATAGTTTATTAAAAAGTCTATAAATTCATCCACTTTTAAACCAATCAATTTATTAGTAATGGTCAGCTGAATGTATTGCTACACTTACACTTCCATCCTATCAACCTCGTCGTCTACAAGGAATTTCAAGGGAATACTTATCTCTGAGGAGGCTTCCCACTTAGATGCTTTCAGCGGTTATCCTTTCCACACTTGGCTACCCTGCTATGCTTCTGGCGAAACAACAGGAACACCAGTGGTGTGTCCACTCCGGTCCTCTCGTACTAAGAGCAGCTCTCATCAATATTCCAACGCCCACATCAGATAGGGACCGAACTGTCTCACGACGTTCTGAACCCAGCTCGCGTACCGCTTTAATTGGCGAACAGCCAAACCCTTGGAACCGACTCCAGCTCCAGGATGCGATGAGCCGACATCGAGGTGCCAAACCTTGCCGTCGATGTGATCTCTTGGGCAAGATAAGCCTGTTATCCCCAGGGTAACTTTTATCCGTTGAGCGACTGCCGTTCCATGACGTACAGCCGGATCACTAAGTCCTGCTTTCGCACCTGCTCGACTTGTAGGTCTCGCAGTCAAGCACACTTCTACCTTTGCGCTCTACATACGGTTTCTGACCGTATTGAGTGTACCTTTGAACGCCTCCGTTACCTTTTAGGAGGCGACCGCCCCAGTCAAACTACCCACCACGCACTGTCCTCCCACCGGATAACGGCGGCAAGTTAGAAACTCAACATACCAAGGGTGGTATTTCAACGGCGACTCCATTAGGGCTAGCGCCCTAATATCACAGTCTCCCACCTATCCTACACATGTTAGGCCAAGTTCCAATACGAAGTTGTAGTAAAGCTCCATGGGGTCTTTTCGTCTTGATGCGGGTACCCAGCGTTTTCACTGGGACCATAATTTCACCGAGTCCAATGTTGAGACAGTTGAGAGATCATTGCGCCTTTCGTGCAGGTCAGTATTTAGCCGACAAGGAATTTCGCTACCTTAGGACCGTTATAGTTACGGCCGCCGTTCACCCGGGCTTCACTTCAACGCTTCGCTTAAAGCTAACGCATCCGCTTAACCTTCGGGCACTGGGCAGGCTTCACCCCCTATACATCACCTTGCGGTTTAGCAGAGAGCTGTGTTTTTGATAAACAGTTGCCCCTCAAAATTTACTGTGGCCCATTTACATGGGCGCCCCTTCTTGCGAACTTACGGGGTCAATTTGCAGAGTTCCTTAACATTGGTTTTCTCGCTCGCCTTAGAATACTCATCTAGGGGACGTGTGTCCGTTCTCGGTACAGGTGATAAGTAGATTAAAGTTTAGAAGCTTTTCTTGGAAGCATGAAATCACAGAATTCGTTACTTGTTGCCGTTCACTATGCATCATAACTCCCGGTTATACAGTGCGCATTTAACTACACTGACCAGTTGCTATTTACCCCCAAATCCAATAATGGGTACTGCTATCCTTCTCCGTCACTCCATCACACTACTCTCAGTACAGGAATATTAACCTGTTGTCCATCGAATACGCTTTTCAGCCTCTCCTTAGGTCCTGACTAACCCTGGGTGGACGAACCTTGCCCAGGAAACCTTCCCCAATAGGCGTCGTGGATTCTCACCACGAATCGTTACTCATACCGGCATTCTCACTTCTTAACGCTCCACATGTCCTCACGGTCATGCTTCAATGCTGATAAGAACGCTCCTCTAACGTACAAATGTACCCGTAGCTTCGGTATCGTGTTTTAGTCCCGTTAAATTATTGGCGCAAGATCTCTTGACTAGTGAGCTATTACGCACTCTTTAAAAGATGGCTGCTTCTAAGCCAACTTCCTAGTTGTTTATGAAATCTCACAACCTTTCTCACTTAACACGATTTTGGGACCTTAGCTGACGATCTGGGTTGTTTCCCTCGCGAGCCGGGACGTTAGCACCCCGGTTCCGACTGCATGATAATACATAATGGTATTCGGAGTTTGATTATAGTCAGTACCGCTAGGCGCGGCCATTCCATATTCAGTGCTCTACCACCAAAATTTAACATCACACGCTAGCCCTAAAGCTATTTCGAGGAGAACCAGCTATCTCCAAGTTCGATTGGAATTTCTCCACTATTCACAAGTCATCCGGGCACTTTTCAGCGTACTACGGTTCGGTCCTCCACTTGGGATTAGCCAAGCTTCAACCTGCTCATGAATAGATCACATGGTTTCGGGTATATATCAACATACTAAACGCCCTATTAAGACTCGATTTCTCTACGGCTCCGCTTTTTTCCACTTAACCTCGCATGTTAACATAACTCGCCGGTCCATACTGCAAGATGTACGCCATCACCCATTAACGGGCTCTGACTAATTGTAAGTAAATGGTTTCAGAATCTATTTCACTCCCCTCCCGGGGTTCTTTTCACCTTTCCCTCACGGTACTAGTTCACTATCGGTGTCTGGTTAGTATTTAGCCTTACCGGATGGTCCCGGCAGATTCAGACAGGGTTTCACGTGCCCCGCCCTACTCAGGATACAGCCATAAGATTATAATATTTCGCATACAGGAGTTTCACCTTCTATGCTAAACTTTTCCAAGTTTTTCTGCTATATTATAATTTTGTAACTTAAAGAGGCTGTCCTACAACCCCAACATGCGTTGGTTTGGGCTCTTCCATTTTCGCTCGCCGCTACTAATAGAATCATTATTTATTTTCTCTTCCTGTTGCTACTAAGATGTTTCAGTTCACAACGTGTCTCGTCTATCTGACTATTTTATTCATCAGAAAGCAACTAGACTTTACTCTAGTTAGGTTCCCCCATTCGGAAATCCCCGTTTCATAGCGCATTTCCAGCTCCACGAGGCTTATCGCAGGTTATCACGTCCTTCATCGACTTCCAGACCCAAGGCATCCACCATAAACTCTTACTTATTTAAAAGTACAATATTTACCTATTGTTGATGTATTTTAAGACATTTTAATAAATTAAATTTATTAACTCGGTATCAAAACAAATAAGACATAATCTTTATTTTGTTTAATGATGTCGTTGTTATATTAAAAATGTATAACTATTCAGTTTTCAAAGATCATGAGAGAAAGTTCTCTCAAAACTAGATATACGCTAGTGGACTAAAAACATTAGCACATAACATAAAATATTTAGTCATTGTTATCAGTACTTGTTGTACTAAGGTGTACTCCGTAGAAAGGAGGTAATCCATCCCCACGTTCTCGTAGGGATACCTTGTTACGACTTCACCCCAGTCACCAGTCCTGCCTTAGGCAGTTGTCTCCGTAGTTAACAAAACCGACTTCGGGCATTACCAGCTCCCATGGTGTGACGGGCGGTGTGTACAAGACCCGAGAACGTATTCACCGTAGCGTAGCTGATCTACGATTACTAGCGATTCCGACTTCATGTAGTCGAGTTGCAGACTACAATCCGAACTGAGAACGGTTTTTTGAGATTTGCTCCACGTCGCCGTATTGCGTCTCTTTGTACCGTCCATTGTAGCACGTGTGTTGCCCCACTCGTAAGAGGCATGATGATTTGACGTCGTCCCCACCTTCCTCCCAATTACTCGGGCAGTCTCCTTAGAACATTTAACTAAGGACAAGGGTTGCGCTCGTTGCAGGACTTAACCGAACATCTCACGACACGAGCTGACGACAACCATGCACCATCTGTCATTCCGTTGACCTCCACTATATCTCTATAGCTTTGCGGAAGATGTCAAGAGTGGGTAAGGTTCTACGCGTAGAATCAAATTAAACCACATGCTCCACCGCTTGTGCGGATCCCCGTCAATTCCTTTAAGTTTCACTCTTGCGAGCATACTACTCAGGCGGATGATTTAATGCGTTAGCTGTGCCGATGAGTTCCCCATCAGCTAATCATCATCGTTTACAGCGTGGACTACCAGGGTATCTAATCCTGTTTGCTCCCCACGCTTTCGTCTCTCAGTGTCAGTGTATGCCCAGTTAGCTGCCTTCGCCAAATTGGTGTTCTTCCTTATATCTACGCATTTCACCGCTTCACAAGGAATTCCGCTAACCTCTTCATAACTCTAGTTCGCCAGTATCCAACGCAATTTGGGGTTGAGCCCCAAGTTTTCACGTCAGACTTAACAAACAACCTACAGACGCTTTACGCCCAATAATTCCGGATAACGCTTGCAACCTATGTATTACCGCGGCTGCTGGCACATAGTTAGCCGTTGCTTTCTGACAAGGTACCGTCAAGATAAAGTCATTTCCTACTTTATTTTTTCTTCCCTTATAACAGCAGTTTACAACCCGAAGGCCGTCATCCTGCACGCTGTGTCGCTCCATCAGACTTTCGTCCATTGTGGAAAATTCCCTACTGCTGCCTCCCGTAGGAGTCTGGGCCGTATCTCAGTCCCAGTGTGGCGGATCAGTCTCTCAACCCCGCTAAACATCATAGCCTTGGTAGGCCATTACCCTACCAACTAGCTAATGTTACGCACCCCAATCCTCTAGCGAAGCAAACGCTCCTTTTATATATTTTTCATGCGATAAATATAAGTATCCGGCATTAGCGATCATTTCTAATCGTTATTCCAATCTAAAGGGTATGTTAAGTACGTGTTACTCACCCATTCGCCGCTAAGTTCCGAAGAACTCCGCTCGACATGCATGTATTAGGCACACAGCCAGCGTTCATCCTGAGCCAGGATCAAACTCTCGAAAAAATTGACTGTCATGTTTGTATATCTAGTTTTCAAAGAACTTTAATTAAGTTGTGCGAAACAATTATAACATAAAAAATTTTTTATTTAATATTTTTTTATTTTTTATTTTAACAATAAATTTGTTGATTTGTTTGCTATGAAAGTATAGCATAAAAATAAAAAAACAAAATTATTTAATTAATTTTTTTTATTTTTTTATGAATATCTCTAATTATCTTATGATAACTGATATTTTCTTTAATTGAATTTAGTTTAATCGGTTTATATGAATTAAATAAAAAGTTGAATATTTCATTATTTCGATAGTTTTCTATATTTTCTATATATGTTTTATCTATTTTATTATTAATAATTATTTGAATAATATCTGTTAAGTATGTATTATTGAATTCAATTTTTTCAATAATTTTTGCTAGGATATATTTATTAATATGTTCATTACTTTTTTCGGACTCAAAAACAGTGTCCATAATTATTTTATTTAATTCAATTTTAATTTCTTCTATTTTATTAATAAAATTATCTAATTTCCCTGAATCATATATTTTATTTAACAATGTTAATGAGTCAATTACCAATTTTTTATCATTCAAATATTCATTGTTAAGAGTTTGAAATCTAATGAATAAATTATATTGCATGAATATATATTTTATTAATGAATCATCTTCATCATCATTTAACATACCAATTGAAAAATCAGGTATTCTAAAATCAGCTCTTTCTTCGCAAAATTCAACAAAATTTTTTCATTGAAGTTCTAATATGTCTAAATTACTTATATCCTTTTCACTACTAAAAAATATTTTGTTGTTTTTTATAAAATAATTTTTAATAATAAATTCATTATAGTTAAAGAAAACGTTACTTTTTTCATAAGATAAAATTGAATTTATGAAACTAATAAATGTATTTCAAAGTCCAAATTGAATAAGTTCTTTATAAATTTCTTCTTTTTTCTTAGTGTTAGGGCTATATTCGTCTCATAAATCAGACAAATATTTATATTTTTTATTCCTTGCTTTAAAATCATTAAAATCTTTAATAAATTTTTCTGGACTGAAATCAACTATATTATCCCTAATTAGTTCAAGAAACCAAGTATATAGATTTTCAACTATATCATAAAAATCAATATGTGGTTTATTAGAACGTTTTACAATAAACTTGGAAGTTTTGATATATGGTTCACTGTATAAATACCATTTTCTTTTTGTAGTATAAATTGTGGAATATTCATCATCTCTTAAATTCATATAATTAGATAAATAATTGTTTCAACTATGATTTTTTATTTCGTCAATTGTTAAGTAGACCTTTTTAAGTATGGTATTCTTATATTTATAAATAATATTTATTTGATATTTTTCATTTGTTTGTTTTGGTATTGAAGAATTAAAATTCATTTCTAATAATAAAGAATTAAATTTCTCAATCAGTTCATCAATTTCTTTATTGATTTTAATTTCAATTTTCTCATATGTAAAACCTTCATTTTTAAGAAGGTGTTGTTTTTCTTTTAATATTAAATTATTATTTTCAAATCTAGGCACTTCTACATTTTTAAAGTTACATGCGAAATATTTTAGAAATTTCATATAATCTTTATCTTCTAGTAATACAGAGCTAGTATTTAAAAAATTATTAAAAGTTTTGTCATCTAATTTATTAATTTTTATCTCCTTTGTAAAATTTATAAAATAAAAAAAGTCCATGACGGACGAAATCTTTGAAAACTGAATAGTTGTTTAATAGTTTATTAAAAAGTCTATAAATTCATCCACTTTTAAACCAATCAATTTATTAGTAATGGTCAGCTGAATGTATTGCTACACTTACACTTCCATCCTATCAACCTCGTCGTCTACAAGGAATTTCAAGGGAATACTTATCTCTGAGGAGGCTTCCCACTTAGATGCTTTCAGCGGTTATCCTTTCCACACTTGGCTACCCTGCTATGCTTCTGGCGAAACAACAAGAACACCAGTGGTGTGTCCACTCCGGTCCTCTCGTACTAAGAGCAGCTCTCATCAATATTCCAACGCCCACATCAGATAGGGACCGAACTGTCTCACGACGTTCTGAACCCAGCTCGCGTACCGCTTTAATTGGCGAACAGCCAAACCCTTGGAACCGACTCCAGCTCCAGGATGCGATGAGCCGACATCGAGGTGCCAAACCTTGCCGTCGATGTGATCTCTTGGGCAAGATAAGCCTGTTATCCCCAGGGTAACTTTTATCCGTTGAGCGACTGCCGTTCCATGACGTACAGCCGGATCACTAAGTCCTGCTTTCGCACCTGCTCGACTTGTAGGTCTCGCAGTCAAGCACACTTCTACCTTTGCGCTCTACATACGGTTTCTGACCGTATTGAGTGTACCTTTGAACGCCTCCGTTACCTTTTAGGAGGCGACCGCCCCAGTCAAACTACCCACCACGCACTGTCCTCCCACCGGATAACGGCGGCAAGTTAGAAACTCAACATACCAAGGGTGGTATTTCAACGGCGACTCCATTAGGGCTAGCGCCCTAATATCACAGTCTCCCACCTATCCTACACATGTTAGGCCAAGTTCCAATACGAAGTTGTAGTAAAGCTCCATGGGGTCTTTTCGTCTTGATGCGGGTACCCAGCGTTTTCACTGGGACCATAATTTCACCGAGTCCAATGTTGAGACAGTTGAGAGATCATTGCGCCTTTCGTGCAGGTCAGTATTTAGCCGACAAGGAATTTCGCTACCTTAGGACCGTTATAGTTACGGCCGCCGTTCACCCGGGCTTCACTTCAACGCTTCGCTTAAAGCTAACGCATCCGCTTAACCTTCGGGCACTGGGCAGGCTTCACCCCCTATACATCACCTTGCGGTTTAGCAGAGAGCTGTGTTTTTGATAAACAGTTGCCCCTCAAAATTTACTGTGGCCCATTTACATGGGCGCCCCTTCTTGCGAACTTACGGGGTCAATTTGCAGAGTTCCTTAACATTGGTTTTCTCGCTCGCCTTAGAATACTCATCTAGGGGACGTGTGTCCGTTCTCGGTACAGGTGATAAGTAGATTAAAGTTTAGAAGCTTTTCTTGGAAGCATGAAATCACAGAATTCGTTACTTGTTGCCGTTCACTATGCATCATAACTCCCGGTTATACAGTGCGCATTTAACTACACTGACCAGTTGCTATTTACCCCCAAATCCAATAATGGGTACTGCTATCCTTCTCCGTCACTCCATCACACTACTCTCAGTACAGGAATATTAACCTGTTGTCCATCGAATACGCTTTTCAGCCTCTCCTTAGGTCCTGACTAACCCTGGGTGGACGAACCTTGCCCAGGAAACCTTCCCCAATAGGCGTCGTGGATTCTCACCACGAATCGTTACTCATACCGGCATTCTCACTTCTTAACGCTCCACATGTCCTCACGGTCATGCTTCAATGCTGATAAGAACGCTCCTCTAACGTACAAATGTACCCGTAGCTTCGGTATCGTGTTTTAGTCCCGTTAAATTATTGGCGCAAGATCTCTTGACTAGTGAGCTATTACGCACTCTTTAAAAGATGGCTGCTTCTAAGCCAACTTCCTAGTTGTTTATGAAATCTCACAACCTTTCTCACTTAACACGATTTTGGGACCTTAGCTGACGATCTGGGTTGTTTCCCTCGCGAGCCGGGACGTTAGCACCCCGGTTCCGACTGCATGATAATACATAATGGTATTCGGAGTTTGATTATAGTCAGTACCGCTAGGCGCGGCCATTCCATATTCAGTGCTCTACCACCAAAATTTAACATCACACGCTAGCCCTAAAGCTATTTCGAGGAGAACCAGCTATCTCCAAGTTCGATTGGAATTTCTCCACTATTCACAAGTCATCCGGGCACTTTTCAGCGTACTACGGTTCGGTCCTCCACTTGGGATTAGCCAAGCTTCAACCTGCTCATGAATAGATCACATGGTTTCGGGTATATATCAACATACTAAACGCCCTATTAAGACTCGATTTCTCTACGGCTCCGCTTTTTTCCACTTAACCTCGCATGTTAACATAACTCGCCGGTCCATACTGCAAGATGTACGCCATCACCCATTAACGGGCTCTGACTAATTGTAAGTAAATGGTTTCAGAATCTATTTCACTCCCCTCCCGGGGTTCTTTTCACCTTTCCCTCACGGTACTAGTTCACTATCGGTGTCTGGTTAGTATTTAGCCTTACCGGATGGTCCCGGCAGATTCAGACAGGGTTTCACGTGCCCCGCCCTACTCAGGATACAGCCATAAGATTATAATATTTCGCATACAGGAGTTTCACCTTCTATGCTAAACTTTTCCAAGTTTTTCTGCTATATTATAATTTTGTAACTTAAAGAGGCTGTCCTACAACCCCAACATGCGTTGGTTTGGGCTCTTCCATTTTCGCTCGCCGCTACTAATAGAATCATTATTTATTTTCTCTTCCTGTTGCTACTAAGATGTTTCAGTTCACAACGTGTCTCGTCTATCTGACTATTTTATTCATCAGAAAGCAACTAGACTTTACTCTAGTTAGGTTCCCCCATTCGGAAATCCCCGTTTCATAGCGCATTTCCAGCTCCACGAGGCTTATCGCAGGTTATCACGTCCTTCATCGACTTCCAGACCCAAGGCATCCACCATAAACTCTTACTTATTTAAAAGTACAATATTTACCTATTGTTGATGTATTTTAAGACATTTTAATAAATTAAATTTATTAACTCGGTATCAAAACAAATAAGACATAATCTTTATTTTGTTTAATGATGTCGTTGTTATATTAAAAATGTATAACTATTCAGTTTTCAAAGATCATGAGAGAAAGTTCTCTCAAAACTAGATATACGCTAGTGGACTAAAAACATTAGCACATAACATAAAATATTTAGTCATTGTTATCAGTACTTGTTGTACTAAGGTGTACTCCGTAGAAAGGAGGTAATCCATCCCCACGTTCTCGTAGGGATACCTTGTTACGACTTCACCCCAGTCACCAGTCCTGCCTTAGGCAGTTGTCTCCGTAGTTAACAAAACCGACTTCGGGCATTACCAGCTCCCATGGTGTGACGGGCGGTGTGTACAAGACCCGAGAACGTATTCACCGTAGCGTAGCTGATCTACGATTACTAGCGATTCCGACTTCATGTAGTCGAGTTGCAGACTACAATCCGAACTGAGAACGGTTTTTTGAGATTTGCTCCACGTCGCCGTATTGCGTCTCTTTGTACCGTCCATTGTAGCACGTGTGTTGCCCCACTCGTAAGAGGCATGATGATTTGACGTCGTCCCCACCTTCCTCCCAATTACTCGGGCAGTCTCCTTAGAACATTTAACTAAGGACAAGGGTTGCGCTCGTTGCAGGACTTAACCGAACATCTCACGACACGAGCTGACGACAACCATGCACCATCTGTCATTCCGTTGACCTCCACTATATCTCTATAGCTTTGCGGAAGATGTCAAGAGTGGGTAAGGTTCTACGCGTAGAATCAAATTAAACCACATGCTCCACCGCTTGTGCGGATCCCCGTCAATTCCTTTAAGTTTCACTCTTGCGAGCATACTACTCAGGCGGATGATTTAATGCGTTAGCTGTGCCGATGAGTTCCCCATCAGCTAATCATCATCGTTTACAGCGTGGACTACCAGGGTATCTAATCCTGTTTGCTCCCCACGCTTTCGTCTCTCAGTGTCAGTGTATGCCCAGTTAGCTGCCTTCGCCAAATTGGTGTTCTTCCTTATATCTACGCATTTCACCGCTTCACAAGGAATTCCGCTAACCTCTTCATAACTCTAGTTCGCCAGTATCCAACGCAATTTGGGGTTGAGCCCCAAGTTTTCACGTCAGACTTAACAAACAACCTACAGACGCTTTACGCCCAATAATTCCGGATAACGCTTGCAACCTATGTATTACCGCGGCTGCTGGCACATAGTTAGCCGTTGCTTTCTGATAAGGTACCGTCAAGATAAAGTCATTTCCTACTTTATTTTTTCTTCCCTTATAACAGCAGTTTACAACCCGAAGGCCGTCATCCTGCACGCTGTGTCGCTCCATCAGACTTTCGTCCATTGTGGAAAATTCCCTACTGCTGCCTCCCGTAGGAGTCTGGGCCGTATCTCAGTCCCAGTGTGGCGGATCAGTCTCTCAACCCCGCTAAACATCATAGCCTTGGTAGGCCATTACCCTACCAACTAGCTAATGTTACGCACCCCAATCCTCTAGCGAAGCAAACGCTCCTTTTATATATTTTTCATGCGATAAATATAAGTATCCGGCATTAGCGATCATTTCTAATCGTTATTCCAATCTAAAGGGTATGTTAAGTACGTGTTACTCACCCATTCGCCGCTAAGTTCCGAAGAACTCCGCTCGACATGCATGTATTAGGCACACAGCCAGCGTTCATCCTGAGCCAGGATCAAACTCTCGAAAAAATTGACTGTCATGTTTGTATATCTAGTTTTCAAAGAACTTTAACACGTTGTTTATTCGTGTGTCTAAACTATTATAGCAAAGATTTTTTTTAAACAAAGAAAAAAAAAAAAAAAAAAAAAAAATAATAGTTTTATTAAATTAATCTTTTACCATATTTAATTTAATAATTTTATTATTTTCTTTATATATAGTATTTAGTTCCATCACAACACCGTTAAACTGTTGTTTGTTTTTTGAAACTTCGAATTTTGACGGTTTATCAAATCTCATTTTTTCATATACTGATTCAAAATCTGCACCAATCGCAGAATTACTTGGGCCAGTCATCCCGACGTCTGTAATATATAATGTAAAATTCGGTAATTTTTTATCGTCATTTGTTTGAACATGCGTGTGTGTGCCACAAACTGCATCTACTTTACCATCAAGATATAATCCTAGTACATTTTTTTCGCTAGTTGTTTCTGCGTGAAAATCAATAAAATGAAAATCACACTTTTCCTTAAATTTAATAATGTTATCTATTGAATCAAAAAAGTTATCAGCATACTCTTCGTTTCAAGGAGGTGATAATTTATTAAAAGTAATGCCCATTAATTGAGTTACTCTTAAACTTTTACCATCCACGTCAAAAACTCTCGAACCTTCGCCAGCATATTGAGGATTAATATTTGCAGGTCTTATAACATCATCATTGTGTATTATTTCTAATATTTCTTTTTTTGCTCAAACATGATTACCTAATGTGAATGCATTGATTCCTGATTTTTTTAATCTTAAATAATCTTCTTTTACAAATCCTTTTCTCCCAGAAACGTTTTCTGCTTGTGCGATCACAAAATCTATTAAATATTCTTTCTTAATGAGAGGAAGAATTTCTTCTACGAATTCAACGCCAGGTTCACCAAAGATATCTCCAATGAATAATAATTTAATTTTTTGATTTGTCATTTTCCCGTTTTCTACACATAAATACAAGTTAATTAAATTATATATTTATTTATACTATTTTGTTTTCGATTTCATTTAATAAATTTTGATCCGATATCAACAATTCTCTTAATGTTTTTTTGCCTTGAGCTAAATTTTTGCCTTCGTATGAATACCAGGAACCTTTTTTGATTAGAATATCTTTTTCAACGGCTTCATCAATAATTTCTCCAACTTTGTCTATTCCACATGAAAAAATTAATTCAGTATCCATCTTTTTGTATGGAGCTGCTAATTTGTTTTTAACTACTTTAATTTTTAACTCATTACCAACAGTATCTTTACCATCAACTATAGGTTGCCCTTTTCTAACATCTAATCTTATCGAAGCATAAAATTTTAATGCTCTACCACCCGTTGTTGTTTCTGGATTTCCATAACACACACCGACTTTTTCTCTTATTTGGTTAATAAATATAATTGTTGTCTTGTTTTTGTTTGATACTGAAGTTATCTTTCTTAATGCTTTTGACATTAATCTTGCCTGTGAACCAATTTGTTGCTCTCTCATATCTCCGTTTAGTTCTGACTCAGGCACCAAAGCTGCTACTGAATCAACAACTATTAAATCAATATTTCCTGTCTTGGATAATGTATCAACTATTTCCAATGCTTGCTCTCCAGAATCAGGTTGACTAATTAATAATTTTTCAACATCTACACCAATTTTTCTTGCATATACGGGATCTATCGAATGCTCAGCGTCAATAAATGCAGCAATTCCACCTTTCTTTTGTATTTCAGCAACCGCATGAAGACATATAGTTGTTTTTCCTGAACTTTCAGGACCATAAATTTCAATAATCCTTCCTTTTGGTCAACCTCCAATACCTAAGATATTATTTAGTTTAAAACTACCTGTTGAAAATGTGTCAATATCTGCTTGAGGTACATCACCCAAATACATAATTGACTCATTACCGAATTTCTTACTAATTTCTGATATAGCTTCATCAATAATTTTTTTCTTATCGTTCATATAAACCTCCATAATAATATGAATGTCTATTTAGAAGTGAACAAAAAACAAACAAAATTAATAAAAAAGCCTTTCGGCTTTTATTATTTACGTAAATTAAGTTCTTTAATACATCTATTGTATTCTTCTAAATTTTTTGACTTTAAGTGATCAAGTAATACACGACGTTTGTTAATCTTAGCCATAAATCCACGACGTGAGTGTTTGTCTTTTGGATTCTTTAAGAAATGTGGTTTTAATGATTCGATATCTTCGGTTAAAATAGCAATTTGTACAAAAGTGTTCCCTGTATCTTTTGCGTTTTTTCCGTATTTCTTAACTAATCCTAATTTTGTTTCATTAGAAATCATAATTTTTCTCCTATTTATATAAATTATGTTTTATCCAAGCAGTAAACTTATTTACCACCTAGTATAAAATTGCAATTAAGAAAATGCTTATAAATTATATACTATTATCATCAATAATGAAATTTTTTGATTTGACTATATCTTCTTCAGTTAATTTGTCGTTTTGCGATGTTGTAATTAATCTAATTTCAGAATATATTTTTATTTTGGCTGATAAATTTTTAATGTCTAATACATCAATATCAATTAATTTGAAGTAATTTGTTTTATTTTGACTTATATGTAAAACACAATAATATTGAATTCTATTTACAATTAATGAAGCAACATAAATTCCTGGATGGATTTGGGTGATATCGTTATTAATTTTTATTTCTTTTTCAGAAACTATTTCACAACTTAAAAGATACTCCCTTGTTAAAAATGAATTAAGAAATTTTAATTGTCCATAATTAAGTAATTCTTTTAATTTTCTTGTTCCTATTTTAATATTTTTATATTTAAATAAGTTAATGTCAATAACCTTGATACTTTGAAAATTATTTTTTAATTTTATAACATCTCACTTCGCAAATTTTCCAAACTTAAAGTCTTGTCCACAAACAATAGATATATTTTGAGAGTTACCAACTAACTTATTTATAAATTCATCACCTTCAAGTAATGAAATTTTGCTAAAGTCTAGTTCTACAGCTTTATCAATCTCATTAAATGTACTAAAAATGTACCTCTTTGCCTCATTATCAGTAAATAGACCATCTTTCATTTTTGCCATATTCATGTCATTTTTGAAATATACAAAAACTATTTCTTGATTATTGCTTATTTCTATTGCTTTCTTTAATAGTTGATAATGTCCTAAATGAAAAGATTCAAAGGCACCAATTACATAAATTATGTTATTTCTTGGTTGTCAATTATTTAAATCATAAATTTCTAATGGTTTCATTTTATATTAATTTTAATTCTTTAAGTTTTAAATATGCACCATCATATTCACAATCTAGCGTTATATCGGTTGCTATATTTTTAATTCTTCAACTAGCTCTCTCCATCGCAACACCATAAACCGCATCTCGAATCATTTCAAAATCATTTGAAGAATCACCAAAAGCAATTAAATTATCATTTGAAAATCCAATTTTTCTAGTTAATAACTTCAATGTTGAACTTTTCGTAATTTTTTTGGGACCTATAAAAATTCCTCTGCTTCATGTTGAATTGATTTCCATATCTAAATCATTATCTTTAATAAATTTATCAATTAAATCAGCTTTTTTAGAAATTTCATTTCCACTAAGAGTAATTACATATATTCTATTATCAATTATTTTGTTAAAGTCTAATTTATCATATTTGCTTATATTTGGTCTAATAAATCAAGTGTCTAAATTAGTATTTTCTGAATAATAAGATTTATTAATGTCTGTAATTATAAAATTACAATCATCACTATAAAATTCATCATATAGCTTTTTAACTTCATTTAATTTCATACCAATTTCATAAATCATTTCATTCTTATTACAATCTAAAATAAATGATCCATTAGCTCCTATGAAATAATCAGGTTTAAGTTGTTCTAGAAAATCACCTATTGTAGAAAATTCTCTTGCTGTAGCTAAAATTGAAACGATATTATTTTTTTTAAGTAATGAAAATAGTTCAATAGTTTTCTCGCTAAATTTTGTGTTACCGTTCGGAAGAATAGTTCCATCAATGTCAAAAGCTGCACATTTTATAATATCTTTTAGATTTTTCATAACACCTCACTTTGGGATATAAATTATATCCTATTAGGAAAGATCTTTTTAACAATAAGAGTATTATTCTCAATTTTTCCCACACCACCGATTTGGCTAGTGTCTATGTTAATAAGTAAAACGATTTCTTGATCATCTAGTTTTATATCTTTTAATGGATTACCATTCATTAAATATTTTCTCTGATTTTGATTATATTTGAAAATTGGTAATTTTAGTATTTCGGTATAGTCAATTTTTAAATATTCTAAATTTTGAAGCATTTCTAACTTTAAATCACCTATTCCTATTCTATTTAGTGATGTCATGGTTGAAAAACTACCGCACATTATACCTAAATCATATATTAAACTTCTAATATAACAACCTTCAGATACATTAAAATATATTTTATATGTTTGTTTTTCCAAATTAAAATCTATCAATTTATAGTCTAAAATTTTTATTTCCTGATCATTTATTTCAAAATTTACATCTTTTCTAGCCAATTCATATGCTCTAACACCATTAATTTTCTTTGCTGAAAATTTTGGGGGAATTTGTTTAGTGGTTTTGGATAGTTTTTTTAAGTTTTCCTTTAAAACTTCTTCTGTTACTTTAATGCCTGACTTATTTATAATTTTTCCTAGAATATCATATGTGTCAGTCTCAAACCCGAATGTTGCTTCGACAATATATTCTTTTGTTTTATTTGGAATATATTCCAAAAGCTTAGTATCATCATCAGTAGCCACAAGCAATAAACCTTCAGCAAGTGGGTCTAAAGTACCATTGTGTCCAATTTTTTTAATTTTGTTTTCTTTTTTAAAATTGCTAATTGCACCAAATGAGCTTATCCCACTTTTTTTATGTAGTAAAAAAAACATATTCTCCTTTTAATTATATATATTATAAAGAAAACCACCAGATTTGGTGGTTAGCATTTCTATAAAATTTATAAAATTTTTAATTAAACTAATTCAATGATTGCCATACGTGTATTATCACCTAAACGTGTAGGTAATTTGATAATTCTTGTGTATCCACCATTTCTTTCTTGGTATTTAGGTGCGATATTTGAAAATAAATGTGTAAGGACTTCGACGTTTTCTTTTGTTTTAATTGGACGTAAATAAGCAGCAACTGCACGACGATTTGCTAATGTTGGGTTTTTAGCTTTTTGGATCATTTTTTCAGCGTGTTTACGTAATTCTTTTGCTCTTGTTAAAGTTGTTGTTATTCTTCCATTAGCAAATAATTCACTTGTTAATGAACGCATAACTCCATTTCTTCATTTAGTATCACGTGAGTAAATTTGTTTTGGGTTAGCCATTATTCATCTCCTTTTTTAAGTGTAAATCCAAACTCTTGAAGTTTTTGTACTATTTCTTCTAATGATTTTTTACCTAAGTTCTTTGTTTGTTCCAATTCATCATATGTCATTTCGATAATATCTGAAACTTTTGTTTTGTTTATTCTTCTTAATGCATTTAATGAACGTACAGAAAGATTTAGTTGGTTAATATCAAGATCTGTTTCGTTTTCTTGTGGTTCTTCTTCAACTTCATCAGCAAAAACATCTACTTTCATTTCATCAGTATTTCCAATAACCATAAAATGTGCTATTAAAATTTCTGACGCTTGTTTAATAGCTTGTTCTGCTTTTACAGTACCATCAGTAATCAATGTAAAATCAAGTCTTTCTTCAACTTTAGCACTAGATGAGTTTAATTCTTCAACTTTATAGTTAACAAGTTTGATTGGTGAGAATTTAGAATCAACAGCAATAAATTTACCTTTTTTAATTTTAGAATTAGCTGCTAATTCTCCTTCTAATTTATTAACAATTAATTTATTTTCTTCACTAGATAAGAAACCACGACCTGGTCTAATAAACATTTCAATTTTTAATGAGTTAGCTGCACTAACATCAGCAATATGAATATTATGGTCGATGATTTCAACATTTGGATTATCAACTACTGTTAAATATCTAGATGTAATTTCTCCAACTTCATCTGCTTTAAGCTCAACTTTAATAATTTCATCGTCATTAACTAATTCTGAATCATATTTGAATCTAACTTCTCTTAAATTCATGATTAATGATGGAACATCTTCTACAACACCAGGAATACCTTGGAACTCATGATTAACACCTTCGATTTTAATACAAAATGGTGCTAATGAAGTAATATTAGATAATAATACTCTTCTTAACGCCACTCCAAGGGTATTACCAAATCCTCTTTCCAATGGTTGTAAACTAAATGTAGTTTCAAAGTCGCTTACTTTGTTTAATGAAGGAACTTTAAGATAATCTAATCTTTTCATCTTTTCCATTTAAGATACCTACTTTCTTATCATTAATAATAGTACTTTTTACTTCTTAGCACGTTTTAGAATACGTTTAGGAGGTCTTGTCCCGTTGTGTGGAACAGGTGTAACATCCTTGATCTCTGTAACAGTGATACCTGAAACTTCTATTTGTTTTCTTGCAGCATCTTTACCTGCTCCAAGACCTTTAAGTTCAACTTTAACAGATTTAACACCATGTTCTTTAGCTGCTTCGGCTGCTGCTTGGGCTGCTAATCCCGCTGCATAAGGTGTCTTTTTCTTTGTTCCTTTGTAACCAATAGCACCAGCTGATGATCATGCTATAACATTACCTTGTTCATCTGAAAAGGTAACAATTGTGTTTTGGTTAGTTGAATGAATATGTGCAATACCTGTTGTAATATTCTTTTTCTTAGTTTTACGAGCCATATATTATTTACCTTTCTTTCCAGCAACTGTTTTTCTAGGTCCCTTACGTGTACGAGCATTCTTTTGAGTTGATTGTCCACGTACTGGTAATCCTTTACGGTGTCTAATTCCACGATAACATTTAATTTCCATTAAACGTTTGATGTTTAAGTTAACTTCTCTACGTAAATCACCTTCTGTTGTATAGTGTTTTGCTGCTTCACGAATTTTTGATAATTCATCTTCTGATAAATTTTTTACACGAGCATCTTCGCTTATCCCTGCTTCGGCACAAATCTTTTTAGCCAAGCTTGGTCCGATACCATAAATATATGTTAATGACACAACAACACGTTTGTCATTAGGAATTTCAACGTTTAAAATTCTGGCCATATTGTCTCCTATCCTTGTCTTTGTTTGTGTTTAGGTAATTCACAAATTACTCTAATAACACCTTTACGTTTAATAATTTTGCAATCTTTACACATTCTTTTAACACTAGCTCTAACTTTCATTTTAGCTCCTTTAATTATTTGTGTCTATATACAATACGCCCTTGTGTTAAGTCATAAGGACTAATATCTACATCAACTTTATCACCAGGTAAAATTCTAATGTGATTTACTCTCATCTTACCTGAAATATAAACTTTCATAGTCATGCCGTTTTCTAATTCTACTTCGTATGAATCTGTAGAGTAAACAGTTTTAACCACTCCAGTCATCTTTATTGCATCTTTAGCCAATTTAGATTCCTTTCGTTAAAACTACACCTTTTCCATTTTTGATTAAAACAGTATGTTCATAATGTGCTGTATTAGAACCATCTGTAGAAACTACTGTTCAACCATCTTTTAGAATTTTGATTTTTTTTGTTTGTGTAATCATAGGTTCAATACAAATTACCATCCCATCTTTGAGTAATGGTCCAGTATTTTTTTTACCTCTATTTGGAATATTGGGATCTTCATGTAATTTAAGACCTATTCCATGTCCACAAAAATCATCAGGTGTGAAAAAATTATTTTTTTTAATTACCTCTCAAATGGCAGCTGAAATATCACCTACCCTTGCACCAGGTTTTATTGCGTTGAGACCTGCTTCAAAAGATTGTTTAGCAACTAAGATTAATTTTTTATCAATTTCGCTAATCTCTCCTACACCTTTTGTAAAAGCACTGTCACTGTTGTATCCTTCTCAGATACAACCTAAATCAACACTTACTAGGTCTCCTTCTTTGATAACATAATCTGAAGGAATACCGTGGATCAATTCATCATTAACAGATATACAGGCAGTTGCAGGAAACCCATATAATCCTTTAAATGCCGGAATGGCACCTCTTTTTACTATTTCTTTAAAAGCTAATTGATCAACTTCTTTTAAAGAAACCCCTGGTCTTACGAAATCTCAAACAATTTGTTTGACTTCTGCCAAGATTTTGCATGATTTGGTAATTTTGTCTATTGCACTTTTATCTTTTATCAAACTAATAATGAAATCCTAAAATATGTTAGTAATTATGTTTTAAATTGTATTACTATTTTATTTTTTTTAAAACACTATCTGCAACATTTTCAGGAGTATCAATAGCTTCAACCACAATCAATTTATCCTTGTTTTTGAAATATTCAATTAAAGGATTAGTTTGCTCATTATAAATTTCTAATCTTTTGATAATAGAACTAGGTTCATCATCTTTACGTTGTTCTAAAATTCCATCACAATTTTCACATTTATCACCTTTAGAACTAGGTTTAAATTTGATGTGATATCCTGCTGCACACTTCGAACATGTTCTTCTACCAGATAATCTTTCTAAAATTATTGATTCTGGAGCATATAATTCAACAACTTTATATTCAAAGTTTTCTATTGTTTCTAAAAATTTTGCTTGGTCAATTGTTCTAGGAAATCCATCAAGAATAATTTTTGTATTAGTTTTGATTGTCTCGTCAATTTTATTCTTAACAATTTTATTTGTAATTTCATCAGGAACATATCCACCAGTTGTAACAATTTCCTGTACTTTTATACCTAATTCAGTTTTATTCTTGATTTCATTTCTAAAAATATTACCAGTAGATACATGCTCTAAATTCGTTAGATTAGCAATTATTGAAGCCACTGTACCTTTTCCAACACCAGGAGCTCCTAAAAAAATTAAATTACAATTTTGTTTTATCATAGTAAACCATCTCCATTTACATTCTTAGAGTTAAAGTTAGCTTTAGTAACCCTTTTTGCTTTAGCTAACTTAACAGTTTTATTTCTTGCTTTTAACTGAGTAATTGTTTCAATCGCAACAGAGACTAAAATCATTAACCCTGTTCCACCAAAAGCAATTTGTGCAGGAAGAATGCCCAAAATAACTTGAATATGCTGCATACTTGCTAAAATAACAAGATAAAATGCACTAAACAAACTTAATCTAAAAACAACTCCAATTAAATAATCTTGAGTTTCCTCACCTGGTCTAACACCTGGTATAAATGTAGAATTTTTTGCAAAATCTTCTGCTATCTTATCCACTCTAGATTGTTGAATCCCCATTAAAAGAGAAAATACAAATGTAATAGCAACTAATAACGACAATCCGAATGGTTGAGTAAATTGTAAATTATGTTTAATTCATCAAGCTCCATAATTATCTTTAGGTAAAATATTTGCAATCATTGTAGGGAACGAAATTACCATCATCGCAAAAATAACAGGCATAATTCCACCAGGATTTAATTTTATAGGCAATTTCCCCATTTCTTTTGTATTTTTTGACCTTCCTGCTCCAACTTGCTGAATTGGAACATGTCTTTCACTATTATATACAATCGAAATAATCAAAATAACTAAGAAATAACAAATTACATAGAAGCTAAAATTGATTAAACCTATTAGTGAACCACTTACTAAAAAATCGTTAGATAATTCCTTAAACGCAGATTGAAATTGAATAGGCAATCTCATAGCAATACCTGTAAAAATAATTAAACTAGTTCCATTACCAATTCCTTTATTTGTTATTTCTTCAGATAAGAATAAACAAAATAATGTTGCTCCAACCAAAATCATTGGAAGTATAAAATATACTATGACATTTTCGTTCATTCCGGTTGGGGAAACTATATTGATAAACGCACTTGATATACCACCAGCAGTTAATGATTTTGTTAAGAAAATTGCTTGTGGAATAGCTATTACTAAAGTTATACCTCTAGTTATAATATTAATTTTTTTTCTTCCATGAGGGCCACTCTGACTCAATTTATAAATTGGTGGAAATAGTTTAGATTGAAGAATCATCATTATAAGTGAAGCATTAATAAATGGACTAATTCCTAATGCAAAAATTGAGAATCTTGATAACCCACCACCACCTACAAGGTTTAGAGTATCAAAAAATGAATCACTATTGATACTTCTTGATGAATTTATTTTAACAAATGGGGCGGTTATTGTTGTACCAATTATGTAGATACTTAATAAAAGTAAAGTAAATAAAACTTTTTTAGTAATATCTTTGGTGCTTCAAAAATTTATAAAGTTTCTTTTTATATATTTCAATAATAAAAAAAGCTTATTTGATTTCCTTCTAAAAAAACTCATTTACCCTCACTTTTTATTAAATATAAATTGTATTTTAATTATATTAAATTTAGTGTTTTTTTAAAGCAATTATGCTTGGGTTATTATTTAACTTAAAATAAGGGATATTAATTAAAAAATTAATCAATGTCAGTCTTGTATTTCAGAAAAAGTCTTACCATAATCTTCTAAATTTCTTTTTTCAAAATCGAAGCTATTTAATAATTGTAATGCAGGAATTATATATCCACATTTATTATGCACAAACATTTTTTGACTTTTATAGTAGTTAAATTTTGGATTTTTTTGTGTACATTGTTTACATACATCAACTTCCTCAATTATAAATTTAAATAACATTGTTTCAAGTTCATCCATCAACTTTTCTCTCTTGTTAAAGGGTGTGCTATTAAAATTTTCATTGATAAATTTGATCTTATCATTTATTTGTTCTAACTTGTAAATATTCATATAAACCTCCATACTAAAAATGAATATTTACTTTTAGTTGAACTAAAAAAGAACAAATAAAAAAAGTTGGTGAACTATCACCAACAATTTGTATTATTCTAAAATTTTTCCACCAGCAGCTTCAACAGCTTTTCTAGCTGATTCAGATACTTTGTGAATATTAATTGTTAAAGTTTTAGTTAATTGACCATTTCCTAATAATTTAATAGGTAATGTTCTCTTAATTAAACCTTTTTCAAATAATGTTTCTACTGACACTTCATCATTATTTTCAAAACATCTTTCAAGATCTTTAAGATTGATTACTTGATATTCAACATGGTTAACATTGTTAAATCCACGTTTTCCAATACGACGGAATCATGGTGTTTGACCCCCTTCGAATCCTAATCTATGTCCTTTACGTTTGTTTTGTCCTGATTGACCTTTACCTGCTTGTTTACCTTTACCAGCTGCATGACCACGACCTTTACGGTGTTTTTCTGGTCTTGAATCTTCGGTATATTTAAGATTGTGTAATTTAATTCTATCCATTATAATAGTTCCTTTACATCTTTATCTCTAATTTCGGCAATTTTTTCAGGTGTTCTTAATGTCTTAAGTGCTTTTACAGTAGCTTTAACAATGTTTGTTTTTGAACGCGATCCGTATGTTTTAGTAACGATGTTATTATATCCTGCTAACTCAGCAACAGCACGAACAGATCCTGAAGCAATAAGTCCTTTACCTTCAGGAGCTGGTTTTAACATAACTTTTGATGCTAAAAACTTAGCGTTTGTTTCATGTGGAATAGTACCATTGTATAATGGAACATCAACAAGGTTGTTTTGAGCATCCTTAATAGCTTTTTTAATTGCATCAGGAACTTCGTTTGCTTTACCATGTCCATAACCAACACGACCTTTTTTATTTCCAACCACAACAAAAGCTGAGAAGCTAAATCTTCTTCCACCTTTTACAACTTTTGTTACACGAGCAATGTCAACAACTTTTTCTGAAAATTCAGAAAATGCATCATTAACTTTTTTATCCTTTAAATTATTTCTTCTAGGTTTTTCTGAGTTAATTTTACTTTTTTCATTATTGTTTTCAGCATTTTTAGCAGCAAGTTTTGTATTTCTTTTCTTAAGAGTTACATTTTTGTTCCTGTTTCTTCAACAGTTTTTTCGATTTTCTTTTGGTTTTCCATTAGAATTTAACTCCTTTTTCTCTTACAGCCTCAGCGAATGCTTTAACACGACCATGATAAATATATCCACCACGGTCAAACACAACTTCTTTTATTCCTAAATCAACAATTTTTTGTCCCATAACTGCACCTAATTCACCAGCAGCTTTAATGTTACCGCTATATTCTTTATTTGATAATGTTGAAGCACTTGTTAATGTAACTCCTTTAGAGTCATCAATTAATTGAGCATATAAATTTTGGTGAGACTTAAAAACATTTAAACGAGGTTTAGAACTAGTTCCAACGATGTGTTGACGTAAACGAACATGTTTAACTTTTCTAGCTTGATTTCTTGATAATTTTGACATATTTTATACCTTATACTTCTGTTATTTAGAAGCTGTTTTCCCTTCTTTACGTCTAATTTTTTCACCTTTATATGAGATTCCTTTTCCTGAGTATGGATTAGGTTTTCTGATTGCTCTAACATTAGCTGCAAATTCTCCAACAGATTGTTTGTTGATTCCTGAAACAATAACTATAGTAGGTTTAGGAACTTCAACTTTAACATCAGATGGAACATTTAAAATTACATCATGTGAATAACCAGCAGAAACATGAAGTTGATTATCTTTGTAAACTGCTTTATACCCAACACCATTAATTGCTAATTCTTTTTGGAATCCTTTTGAAACACCAATAATCATATTTGATATATGAGCATTGGTTGTTCCGTGTAATTGTTTTGTGTGTTTTTCTTCATTAGCACGAACTGTTGTAACTTGATTATCTTCAACTTTTACTGAAATTAATGGACTGAATTGTCTTTCTAATTTTCCTAATTTTCCATTTACTGTAACTAATGTTCCATTTACAGCAACTGTTGTTCCAGCTGGAATATTAAGAACTCTATTTCCAACACGAGACATAGAATTTACCTATCAAATGTAGGCGATAACTTCACCACCAACATTTTCCTTTCTAGCTGTTTTATCAGTCATAATTCCTTTTGAAGTTGAAATGATTGCTGTTCCATAACCTGACAATACTTTAGGTAGCTCGTCAGCTTTAACATATACTCTTAATCCAGGTTTTGAAATACGTTTAATCCCTACAATAGCTGATTGTGAACCTTTATATTTTAATGTAACTACTAATGATTTTTCAACACCTTCACCTTCCACTGCATAAGATGAAATGTATCCTTCGGCTAAAATTAAGTCTAGAATTTTTGCTTTTTTATTTGAGTAAGGAATTGAAACAGTTTTATGTTTTCTTTGATTAGAATTTTTGATACGAACGATCATATCTGAAATAGGATCTGTAATAAACATTATCAACTCGCTTTCTTCATACCTGGAATTTTACCTTCGTTAGCTAAGCCTCTGAAGCAGATACGACAAATTTTATATTTTCTTAAAACTGAATGTGGACGTCCACATAATTCACAACGTGTATATGCACGTGTTGAGAATTTAGGGTGACGTTTAGCTTTTTCAATTAATGCTTTTCTAGCCATTATTTATCTCCTTTTTTCTCAAATGGTACACCAACTAATTCTAGTAATGTTCTAGCTTCATTGTTTGTTTTTGCAGTAGTTACAATTAATACATCAAGCCCCTTAATACGACGAATTTTATCAAACTCAATTTCAGGGAAAATAATTTCTTCTTTAATTCCTAAAGCAAAGTTACCTCTACCATCAAATGCTTTAGGGTTTGCTCCACGGAAATCACGGATACGTGGCATTGCAACGTTGATTAACTTTTCTAAGAAATCTCACATTCTTTCTCTACGTAAAGTTACTTTTCCACCCATAGGCATTCCTTCACGTAATTTTCATGATGCGTTAGATTTTTTAGCTTTTGTTTGGAATGGTTTTTGACTTGTGATTTGTGTTAATTCATTTAAAACTTCTTCAATAGCTTTTGAGTTAGAAACTTCTTTACCAGCTGTCATGTTAATAACAATTTTTTCGATTCTTGGAACTTCCATAATAGATGAGTAATTATATTTTTCTTTTAAAGCAGGAACTGCTTTTTCTAAATAAACTTGTTTTAAATTCATAATTAAATTTCCTTTTGAGTTTTCTTAGCGATTCTTACTTTTTTACCATCTTTATTTACTTGGAATCCAATTTTTGAGTATTGAGCATTTGAGTTTTTACCAGCTTTTTTAACTAAATACGCTACATTTGAAACATGGATTGGAGCTTCGATATTTGTGATTGAACCTTCTGTGTTCATTTGTGATGGTTTGTTGTGTTTTGTAACCATATTTAAATCTTTAATAATAACTGCTTGTTTTTTAGAATCTATTTTTTCAATTCTACCTGTTTTACCTTTTTCTTTACCAGCAATTACAATAACTTCATCACCTTTTTTAAATTTAATTTTATTCATGAATGACTCCTTATTATAATACTTCAGGTGCTAGTGAAACGATTTTTGGGAATCTTTCACGTATTTCACGAGCAACTGGTCCGAACACACGTGTTCCACGTGGTGATAAGTCTTCTTTTAGTAAAACAACAGCATTATCATCAAAACGAATATATGAACCGTTTGAACGTTTGATTCCATAACGACTTCTTACAACAACAGCTTTAACAACTTGTCCTGCTTTAACTCCACCATTAGGAATTGCTTTTTTAACAGAACATACAACAATATCACCAATTTTTGCCACTTTCTTTTTACTTCCACCTAAAATACGAATAACACCGATTTCTTTTGCACCAGAGTTATCTGCAACATTAGCTCTTGATAATTCTATTAACATTAATTATCTCCTTGAGAAGTTTGGGCTTTTTCTTTGATTGAAACTAATCTAAAGTGTTTTGTTTTTGAAAGTGGTCTAGTTTCCATGATTACAACAATATCGTTTAATCCAGCTTCTTGTTTTTCATCGTGTACCGCAAAACGTTTTGTAGATTTATAACGTTTTGAATATAAAGTATTTTTCTTGTAAGTATCAACTGCAACAATAATTGTTTTTTGACTTTTACCTGCAGAAACTACTTTACCAACACGTACTTTTCTTGCGTTTCTTTCCATAATTATTTAGCTCCTTTTTCATTTAAAGCTGTCAACACTTTAGCTATGTCTTTTCTCATAGCATTAATTTTGTGTGTTTGATCTAAACTTCCAGTAGCATTTTTGAATTTTAATGTTCATAATTCAGCTTTTAAATCATTAACTAATTTTTGTAATTCTTCAACTGACTTATCTTTAATATCTTTGTATAACATTATTCTTCTCCTTGTGTTTTAGCTACTATTCTTCATTTAACTGGTAATTTGTGTCCTCCAAGACGAAGAGCTTCACGAGCTATTTCTTCTTTAACTCCACTTACTTCAAACATCATTGTATTAACTTTAACTGCTGTATATCATTTTTCTGGTGATCCTTTTCCTGATCCCATACGTAACCCAATAGGTTTAGAAGTTTTAGCAAAGTGAGGGAAAATTCTAATAATAACTTGCCCTTCACGTCCCATACGTCTTGTAATAGCAATACGAGCACTTTCGATTTGACGTGCATCTACTCAAGCACTTGTAACTGCTTGTAAACCAAATTCTCCAAAAGCAACTGTGTTACCTTTTTGAGCACGTCTTTTATCGTGTTTTTGTAAGAATGGTTTACGATATTTAGTTCTCTTTGGTTGAAGCATTATTTGTTATCTCCTTCCAAAATTTCTCCTAATGAAACTCAAACTTTAACACCAATAGCTCCGTATGTTGTACGAGCTGTTGCTGTAGCATAATCAACATTTTGTCTTAATGTATGAAGTTTCATTTCTCCCTCTGAATATCCTTCAGTACGGGCCATGTCAACACCATTTAAACGACCACTAACAGCGGTTTTTATTCCTTTCGCTCCTGAACGCATTGCATTTCTAATAGCCATTTTTTGTGCTGTACGGAATGATTCACGATTTTCTAACTTAATTGCAATTGACTCAGCAAGTAATCTAGCATTTAAATCAGGTTTTTTAAGTTCTACAACTTGAATATTTACATTTAGGTTTTTGTTTTTAATTGATTTTGTTAATTTAACTGTTAACTCAGCAATATTTTTACCTTCTTGTCCTAACATTGCTGCTGGTTTAGCTGTATGTACAATAACAGTTACTTTGTTGTCTTGAGTTCTTCTAACTTCTACTTGTCCAATTTGGTATTGACGCACTAAAGCATCAAAGAAATTGTAAATTTTAGCATCTTCAACAAGTTTTGAACCGAAGTCTTTTTTGTCTTCATATCATGTTGTGTTGTGTGCTTTAGTAACTCCATAACGGAATCCGTTTGGATTAACTTTTTGTCCCATTAGTTTCTCTCCTCTAATTTAACTGTTAAGTGTGATGTACGTTTGAAAATAGAATATGCTCTTCCTTGAGATCTAGGTTGAAATCTCTTTAGAGTTGGCCCTTCATTAACTAAAACTTCTTTAACAAATAATTTTGATGCGTCCATTCCATGATTGTTAGTTGCATTAGCAATTGCTGATTGGATTAATTTAATAAATAAAGGAGATGCTTTTTTATTTGTATTATATAAAATACCAAGTGCTTCTCTTACGTCTTTTCCTCTGAATAAATCAGCAACTAAACGAGCTTTACGAGCACTTACACGTTGCATTTTAACGTGTGCTACTGCTTGTACTTTATCCATTATTTTTTCTTCCCTTTATCTGCACCATGTCCGGTGTATGTACGAGTTGGTGAAAACTCTCCCAATTTGTGTCCAACCATATCATCTGTTACGTACACATCAATAAATTGTTTACCGTTATGTACTTGGAATGTTAACCCTACAAAATGTGGGAAAATTGTAGAACGTCTTGATCAAGTTTTAATAGGTTTTTTAGGTGCTTTACCTTCAACTATAGCATCTACTTTTTTAAGTAAATGATCATCAGCGAAAGGTCCTTTTTTAAGACTACGTGCCATTATTTAGCATCCTTTCTTCTTCTAATAATTAATTTGTTTGAAGATTTCTTAGTTTTTCTAGTTTTAACTCCAAGAGCTTTTTTACCTCAAGGTGTAAGAGGAGCTTTACGTCCAACAGGTTGTTTTCCTTCTCCCCCTCCATGTGGGTGGTCTACAGGGTTCATTACTGATCCACGAACTGTAGGTCTAACCCCCATGTGTCTATTTTTACCAGCTTTACCAATATTTACTAATAAGTGTTCTTCATTACCAACAAAACCAATTGTTGCACGACAACGAGCTAAAACACGTCTTGTTTCACCAGATTTCAATCTTAAAACTACGTATTTACCATCATCATCTTTACCTAAAATTTGTGCAGAAGTACCAGCACTACGAGCGATGATACCTCCACCTCCTGGTTGCATTTCAATGTTATGAATAAATGTACCTTCAGGAATATTACTTAATGGAAGTGAATTACCAATAATAATATCAGCATTTTCACCCGAGACAACTGTTTGTCCTACTTTAATCCCTTTAGGTGCTAATATATATCTTTTTTCTCCATCAGCATACGCTAATAAACAAATATTTGCTGATCTGTTTGGATCGTATTCAATTGTTTTAACAATAGCTGGGATATTGTCTTTATTACGTTTAAAATCAATGATTCTGTAATATCTTTTTACACGACCACCATGGTGACGAACTGTAATTTTACCTTGGTTATTACGTCCTGCATTATTTTTTAAAATCACCATTAATGATTTTTCAGGCGCATGACCACTTAAGTTTTGTCTGTAGTCGAGAATTGACATATTACGACGACCATTGGTTGTTGGCTTATAGTATTTAATAGCCATGTCTTTTCTCCTTTGCTTAAAAATAGTTGCGGATCTTTCTTTTAAGCATGATTATTCCGCTTATATATCATTTAATTAATAAGTTGTGGTATAACTATTCACCACCAACTTTTCTAGTTGTTGTTGTTTTTTTAACATTAGATTTTGTAGCTGTTTTTGTTGCGTTTTTAACATTAGCGTTTGCTTTTTTAGCAGCGATTTTTTCTGCAGCTCTTTTTTCAACATCAGAAACTTCTTTTTTATTTGCTTTTTTAGCTTTTTCTTCTTTATCTTCTGTCTTAACTTCATCAGTTGGATAGAAGTTAATTGAATAACCTTCAGCCAATTTTACAATCGCTTTTTTGTAACGGTTTGTAAATCCGTGGTAACGTCCAATGTTTTTTGGTTGTTTTTCAAATTTCATTGTGTTAACTTTTTCAACTTTTACTTGAAAAATAATTTCGATTGCTCTAGCAATTTGAAATTTATTTGCATTATATGCAACTTCAAATGAATATGAATTATTTGCAAATGTTTGAGCATTACTTTTTTCAGTAATTATAGGTCTTCTAATAATATCTGTTAATTGCATTATTTAAATTTCCCTTCTAAAATTGAAAGTGATTCATTTGAAATAACCATTAAATCAGCTAAAAGTAATAATTCAACTGAAATTGAATTTGCTTTAACTGTGTAAACATATGGAATGTTTGCTGTAGATTTGAATACTGTAGCATCTTCAGTAACAACTAAAACACGTCTGTATTCTTTTTCGTTTACTAATGAATCTAATTTTGTAACAAATTCTTTTGTTGAAACTTTAGATAATTTTAAATCATCAACTAAAACTGCTTGATCTTGTGCTAAAAGTGTTAATGCAGATTTGAATGCTGCTAATCTAACTTTTTTATTAACCTTTAATGAGTAATTCTTTTCCGATTGAGGACCAAAAGCTCTTCCCCCGCCTACAAATTGCGGTGATCTTAGAGAACCTTGACGTGCTCTACCTGTTCCTTTTTGTCTTCAAGGTTTTTTACCTGTACCACTTACTTCAGCTCTATTTTTAACTTGGTGTGTACCTTGTCTTCTAGATGCTCTTTCTGATAAAACTGTATCAAAAATTGCTTGTTCGTAAATTTTTTCACTAGCAAAAAGATTTTCAGGAAGTTTTACATTAGCGGTATTTAATTTTTTATCAGCCATGATTATTTATCTCCTTCTTTTGCTTCAGCTTCTTCAGCAGCTTTAATTAAAGGTAATAATTCTGAAGAGTGCATACCTGCCTTAACTTCGATACCGTATTTTTTAGATTTTTCAACTAATTCATTCATTAACATAACTTCTTTAACATCAACTAATTTAATAGCTTCATGGTTTGGAAGTCCTTTTACAGCTTGTTTAATCATAACGAATGATTTTTTAGGTCCAGGAATTGATCCTTTAACTAAAATCATATTGTTTTCAACATCAACTTTAACAATTTCTAAGTTTTGAACTGTTGTTTTAGTATTTCCTAATTGTCCAGGCATTGTCATACCTTTAACAACTTTATTTCCACTAATGTCCCCTAAAGAACCAGTTTGACGGATAGGTTGAGACCCTCCACCTCCACCATGTGATTTAGGTCCAATGTGTTGGTTTCATCTTTTGATTGTACCAGCGAAACCTTTACCTTTAGAAATACCTGTTACATCAACAAGTTCTCCAGATGCAAATATACTTGCATCAACTTTTTGTCCAAGTTCATAACCAACCATGTCACGAACTTCTTTAACGTAGCGCTTAGGTGTTGTATTAGCTTTTGAAAAGTGTCCAATTTCAGGTTTGTTTGAACGTTTTTCTTTTTTGTCAAAAACAGATAATTGTGTTGCTTCATATCCGTTTTTTTCTTTTGTTAAAACGCTTGTTACAACATTTGGTTCAACTTCAATAACAGTAACTGGAACTGATAATCCAAATTCTGTATAAATTTGAGTCATACCAATTTTACGTCCTAAGATTCCTTTCATAAATTCTCCTTAAATTTAACTATTTGATTTTTATTTGAATTGCAACTCCACTTGGCAATTCTAATCTTTTAATCTTGTCTTGTGTTTCTACTGTTGGATTAGTAATAACAACAAGTCTTTGGCTTGTTCTAGATTCGTATTGTTCACGACTTTTTTTGTTAACATGAACTGATCTTAAGATAGTGATTTCTTCTCTTTTTGTAGGGAGAGGAACTGGTCCACTAACTTTAGAACCTGATTTTTCAGCTAAAAGATAAATTTTTTTAGCTGCATCATCAACCAAAGCATGATCAAAACCTTTGATTTTAATGCTTAATTTGCTCATCGTTGTCTCCTTTGTTCATTTTTCGAACACAGCTCTATATGAAAACCCGTTTCAACCTCAACAACTAATTTTGCTGTAACGACAACCTCATATGTCTTCGCTGTAGTTTCTAATATATTATATAGATGTTTTAAAATTAACAAAACGAATAATAAGGATTTTTTAGGTAGTGAAATTTCTAACAACTAATTTTGGTGTATCATAACAAATTTTGATTAAATTTTGGTTGTTTTTTATGGATGTTTATAATATATAATTTTATTAATGGAGTTTTATGACAGAAAATAATATTTATAAAAAATGAATAAAAAAAGTTTGAAATAAAGAATTTTGAAACAAGTTTCATAGCTTTTTTTCTACACTTAGTGAAAGTCAAATAAATTCTTATTTTAACGAAAAGATCAAAATTGATAAAAGTAATATTATTTTAGAATTGGGTATTGGAACTCATTTGGCTAATGAGTTTACGATCACAGCAATTTCAGAAGCTTTTTCGAAATTTATAAGTGTAAACAATAAAACAAATAAGAATAAAATTTTGGTAAGTTGCCCTGATAGTGATGACTTACTTGTTATATCAAACATTTTTTCTCGTGTGCTTTATAAAAATAAAAATGATATTTTATTTTATGAGCAAAAAGAGAATACTCCACTAAATCTAATTAGTTATTTTGCTCAAGAAAATAATTTTGATTATATTATTGACATTACAAACTATAATAACTCTAAAAAATTTATTCAAATTCGTCTTACCGATTCTAAAGGAGTAAGTTTTTGCGAAAATGATATTAATAAATTAAATAAATATTTACAAGATATCGATCTTACAGATATCGAGGTTCCTATTTCACCAATAGAATTTATTGATTTAAACATTGAAAATAATAACTATATTGATATTTTTAGTAAACAACGCTTTAATAATGAAACCACTAGTAAACTTAAATATAACATTTCTTTCCAAGAACCAAAAAATATTGAATTTTATAAAGAAGTTTTTAAAAAAGCAAATTCTAATCTTGAACTTTTAACTAATACAAAAATAGGAAAGAACTTAACTATTAGTGATAATAGTTCTTTTAGAAAAATGAATGTTATTTCTATATTTAAGAGAAATGATATAAATTTCATTATATCAGAGTTTGGAGATTCATTTAATATCTCAGTTAAACACAAAGGAACATTTAAATACTTTAAGCCAGATGAAATAGCTGGATTATACTTAGATTACTTGTTAAATAACTTTAATATCAATGAAAAATATTACATCGCTAAATCTAAATTGACTGGAGAATTCATTAAGTCAATTGCAAGTTTAAAAAACATTGATGTTTTAGAGTTTAATAATTGGGATGAGTTGAATCAAATCATAAATGCTTCACCCAATAAAAAATTACTTTTTGCATATGATGAATTTAATAGGTTTATTCCTTTTGATTCTGACTATATATATAATGATGGGATTATCATGATTTTGGATTTCTATAAAATGTGTGAATTGTATAGAAGCCAAAGTATGACCTTGTATGATAAATTAATCGAAATCAAAAATAAATATTCTAATTTTTATCAATTTTCCAAAACCTATGATATGAGCTTCGAACAGTCAATTAGATTTTTCAAAAGAATTAACGATAAAGATAAAGTTGGTGAGTTCGCTGTTGTAAAAAAACAAATATATAATTTTGATTTTGAAAAGAATAAAACTTTTTGTGAACTAAAGTTAACTGGTAGAAGTAATATTAAGATAATTTACGATAAATTTACAAAAAAAATAACAATACATGTAGAAACTCAAGGTAAAACTTCTAATGAAAAAAATAGTGAAGACTATTTAAAACTAATTGTCCAAGCAAAGGAAATTCTAGATACAATTAATGAATTTAGAGAGGATTTTGTTATTAAAAAATTCAGCCTAAGAGGTTTCTTAAAATATGGGTTCTTAGTATCATTAACAATCGCTATATTTATTTTCTTATTTTATGTAGTTTACAATATAAAGCTAGAAAACAACACTTCAGCATCTGCTTTGTTTGTTCTTCGGACTATTTGAATGTTTATAAGATATGATAAGATGACGAGATTTTTATTTGTGTTTATCTTTATATTCATACTTTTTGAAATGTTTATAAATGCTCTAATTTTTAAACGATTGTTTATGTTTCAGAATGAAAAAGTAAGTTTTTGAAATCTTTTTGTAGGTAGTTTTATTGGGATA